>CAYVIS010000119.1:0-6414 GCA_964451565.1 uncultured Neisseria sp. | reverse complement strand
GCACGCCCATCATCAGCGGCATCATCGCCAGCGTAATCGGCACCGCGCCGCGCAAGCCCACCCAGCTGATATAGGCCAGCTCGCGCTTGTTGTAGCCAAACTTCCAAATGCTGCTGAGCACGGCAAGCGGCCGCGCCACCAGCATCAGAAACGCCGCCAACACCAGCGCATCGAGGCCGTGCTCCAGCAGGCGTGTGGGCGTTACCAGCAACCCGAGCACCACAAACATGCTCGCTTGCGCCAACCAAGCCAAGCCGTCCATCACCCGCAACACATGCTCGGTCGCATGGCTGTGTTGGTTGCCGACAAAAATACCGGCCAGATACACCGCCAGAAAACCGCTGCCGCCGATTAAGTTGGTAAAGGCAAACACCAACAGCCCGCCTGAAACAATCATCAGCGCATACAAGCCTTCGGCCAGATTGAGCTTGCGCATCAGCCGCGACAGCAGGCGGCCGCCGACATAGCCCATGGCCAAACCGAAGCCCAATTGCTGCACCAGCATCACCAGAAACGGCCACACCCCGGCTTCTTCGGGGTTCATAATCATGGCAATCAGCGCCGTGACCAAGAAAATCGCCATCGGATCGTTGGCACCCGATTCGATTTCCAGCGTTGCCTGCACCCGCTCGTTCAGGCGCACGCCGCTGTTGCGCAGCAGGCTGAACACCGCACCCGCATCAGTCGAGCCGACAATCGCGGCCATCAAAATGCCGAAACGCCAATCCAAGTCCATATAAAAGGTAGCAAACGCGCCCAGCAGCGCCACGGTGGCAATAACGCCCCAACTGGCCAATACTGCCGACGGCTTCAACCCCACCCGGAAGCTGTCGAACTTGGTGCGCAAACCGCCGTCGAGCAGAATCACCGCCAAAGCCAGTTGGCCGATTAAAGTGGCGGTGAAGAAATTATCAAACTCAATCCCGCCGATGCCGTCTTCCCCGGCCAGCATCCCCACGCCGAGAAACATCAGCAACAGCGGCAGACCCAAACGGGCGGATAAAGTGGTGGAAATCACGCTGAGAAACAGCAGCAGCCCACCTAAAAGAAACAAACTGTTAATGCCGTCCATATTTTTTCTTGTGTGTGAATAAATAATGCAGTCAAATGTGTTGGATATACGTTGAATTCCGGCGCATTTTAACATAAAAAGTAACAGTTTCCGGCGACAGGAAACCGCATTTTCACGCTTTTGCGCAGTTTTCAGACGGCCTCGGCAAACTCCACCCATCCGCCTGATTTTACTTGCGATATCACACCTTTGCCTTTTTTCGTTTATAATGCGCGGTTGCCTGCCGCCTGTGCCGCGGCACCATCCCCCCAACTTTGATTCAGGACATACCATGGCCTTTGCCTCTCTTTTTACCCTGCTCGACGACATTACCGCCGTGCTTGACGACGTCGCCATGATGACCAAAGTGGCCGCCAAGAAAACCGCCGGCGTGGTCGGCGACGATTTGGCACTCAATGCCAACCAAGTCACCGGCGTGCGCGCCGACCGCGAGCTGCCGATTGTGTGGGCGGTAGCCAAAGGCTCGTTGGTCAACAAGCTGATTTTGGTGCCGGCGGCGCTGCTGCTGTCGGTATTTCTGCCCGCGCTGATTAAACCTTTATTGATGATAGGCGGCGCGTTTCTCTGCTTCGAAGGCGTGGAAAAGCTGTTGCACAAATTCCTTAACCGCCAAGTGGCCGCCGACGAAACCCCGCATGCAACCACCGATGAAATCGCCGACGAAAAAACCAAAATCAAAGGCGCCATCCGCACCGATTTCATTTTGTCTGCCGAAATCATCATCATCGCGCTGGGCGTGGTCGGTGCCTACAGCGTGTTGACCAAATCCATCGTAATGGCCTTAATCGGTGTCGGCATGACGGTATTGGTCTACGGCCTTGTGGCCGGTATCGTCAAAATGGACGACGTCGGCTTTTGGTTGATGAGCAAAAACAGCCGCGCCGCCCGCGTTTTGGGCAAAGGCATCATCAGCGTGATGCCGTGGTTTATGCGCAGCCTCAGCATCATCGGCACGCTGGCGATGTTTCTAGTCGGCGGCGGCATCATTGCCCACAATATGGGCTTTGTGCACGACTTCCTGCACGCCCGCCATTGGGACGCAGGCTGGGACAGCTACCTGGCCACGCTGCTGGTCGGCGTTGCCACCGGCGCAATCGTGTGTGCAGTCGTGTTGCCGCTGATGAAAATCTTCGGTAAAAAAAGCGCGCATTAACAGCGTCACCAAAACAGGTATAATCAAGGCCGTCTGAAAAGCCAACGCTTTCAGACGGCCTTTTTCCAACCACATTCATCCGCCATGAACGCCACGCCCCTTTCATTCTGGCAGCGCCCCCGCTTTTACTGGCCGCTGCTGCTGGCCGCCGCAGCCGCCACACCGCTGACTTTTGCGCCTTATTACCAGTTTTGGCTGATGCCGCTGCTGTTTGCCCTGCTGATCCGCCTGATTGAAAGCCGCCCGCAATATGCCGTGCGCAGCGCTTATCTGTTTGGTCTGATTGCCTATACCGCACAGTTTTACTGGATACACACCGCGCTGCACGACGTTTCCGGCCTGCCCAACCTATATGCCGTGCCGCTCACCTTTCTGCTACCCGCCTTTCTGGCGCTTTATCCGGCTACCGCGTTCTGGCTGTGGGAAAAATTCACCCTACCGCGCTGGCTCGGCGTCGGTGTGGCATTGCCGGTTTTATGGACGCTGACCGAATTCGCCCGCGAACGCCTGCTCACCGGCTTCGGCTGGGGTGCACTCGGCTATTCGCAAATCGCCGACGCCAGCCCGCTGGCCGGATTTGCCCCGCTCGGCGGCATTCATTTGGTCACGTTGGCTACAGCATTTCTCGGCGCGTGGCTGTTGCTGCTCGCCGACAGTCGCCGCCACAGCCAGCGCATTGGTGCCGCCGCCTCTATCCTGCTGCTGGCCGCCGCCGGCTTCGCCGCCCGCCAAGCCGAATTCACCCGCCCCGACGGCAGCAGCGCCAGCATCGCCCTGCCGCAGGGCAATATCGCCCAAACGCTGAAATGGAACGAAGATCAAATCGCCCCCACCATCCAACGCTATTATGAGCAGGTGGCCGCCAGCCATGCCGACATCGTGATTCTGCCTGAAACCGCCATTCCGGTGATGCGGCAAAATCTGCCCGAAGGCCTGATTAACCAGTTTGCCGACCAAGCCCGCCGCAACGGCAGCGCCTTAGCCATCGGCATCCCCCAATTGACCGACGATTATTCCGGCTACCTCAATTCGATGATTAATCTGTCGGATTACCACCCCGAAGCGCCCGCTTTTCCATCCTATTCCAAAAACCATTTGGTGCCATTTGGCGAATATAAGCCATTGCCGATGATTACCGAGCCGCTGTATCAGCTGATGAACATGCCGCTGGCCGACTTCCGCCGCGGCGGCAAAGCGCAAACACCTTTTCAGATGGCCAACCAGAAAGTCGCCTTCAATATCTGCTATGAAGACGGCTTCGGCGACGAGCTGATTGCCTCAGCCAAACAGGCCACGCTGCTTGCCAACGCCAGCAATATGGCCTGGTACGGCAAATCCAATGCCATGTTCCAACACCTGCAGCAATCGCAGGCGCGCGCGCTGGAGTTGGGTCGTTATATGGTGCGCGCCACCAACACCGGTGCCACCGCCATCATCAACCCGCAAGGCGAAGTCGTGGCCGAAGCCGCGCCCGACACCGTGGCCACGCTGGAAGGCCGCATCGAAGGCTATCAGGGCGAAACCCCCTACATGAAGCTCGGCAGCTCGTGGCCGCTCACCGCCCTGCTGACACTTATCGCCGCTGCCCTGTATTTTGCAGGCAAACGACGCAAACAGTGAGGCTTTCAGACGGCCTGGAATACCCACTCAGGCTGTCTGAAATAAAAGCTGCACAAATTGGGTTTATTATGGTTTAATAGCGTCGGAACTTATCCTGAGTAAATTACTCAAATATTAAAAATCAATCAATTTACAAAATATACCCAATTTAACCTATTATGTATTGAATCCATACACAGAACTTATGTCTAATAGCGAAACAGACCCACAAGTGCTAAACTATAAAAATAAGGAAATATAAGCGCACTTGATGCCGAATATCTTCTCGGACGGCGCCTCAACCCGCCGCCCGCAACACAAGGAAAACCAATGACCATGAATCACGCTTTCGCATTACCCGTACCCACCGGCCACGGCAGCTTAGAGCAATATATTCATACCGTAAACAGTATTCCCATGCTCACACCCGAAGAAGAAACTTCGCTGGCCGAGCAGCAGCAAAACGGCGACCTCGAAGCCGCCAAAAAACTGATTCTCTCCCACCTGCGCGTGGTGGTTTCCATCGCCCGCGGCTACGACGGCTACGGCCTCAACCAAGCCGACCTGATTCAGGAAGGCAACATCGGCCTGATGAAAGCCGTGAAACGCTTCGAGCCGACCCGCGGCGCACGCCTGTTTTCGTTTGCCGTACACTGGATTAAAGCCGAAATCCACGAATTCATCCTGCGCAACTGGCGCCTCGTGCGCGTGGCCACCACCAAGCCGCAGCGCAAGCTCTTCTTCAACCTGCGCAGCATGCGTAAAAGCCTGTCTGCCCTGTCGCCGAAAGAAGCGCAAGACATCGCCGACGATTTGGGCGTGAAACTTTCCGAAGTCTTGGAAATGGAACAGCGCATGACCGGCCGCGACATCGGCATTATGGCCGACAGCAACGATGATGAAGACAGCTTCGCCCCCATCGACTGGCTGGCCGACAACGACACCGAGCCGACCCAACAAATCGCCCAAAAAGCGCACTATGCCCTGCAAACCGAAGGCCTGCAAAACGCGCTGGCGCAGCTCGACGACCGCAGCCGCCGTATCGTGGAAACCCGCTGGCTGCAAGACGACGGCGGTTTGACGCTGCACGAACTGGCCGCCGAATACGGCGTATCCGCCGAGCGCATCCGCCAAATCGAAGCCAAAGCCATGCAGAAACTGCGCGGTTTCTTGGCAGCCGATGCCGAAGCCGTTTAAACAAGTCATCCGCAAGCAAAAGGCCGTCTGAAAATATTTTCAGACGGCCTTTTGGTTTCAGACGGCCCTTTCATGATTACCATCAAACAAGAACGGCTTGTTTCATCAACCCCTCTTGCAGAAATCCATCCATCAACAAGGCCGAGACCTTTGCAAAATACATTCTTCCTTGAAAATAGTCGATAAACCCGTCATTCCGGCGCAGGCCGGAATCCAGCTGCCGAAATTCAGCTTGTTGATTTTAAAGCAGCTTCAAGCGGGAAATGGATTCCGGCCTGCGCCGGAATGACGGAATTGAGTGATTTGGCGATGATTCACATAGTCATTTTGCAAAGGTCTCAGGCCGTCTGAAAGCCTACCAACTTTCAGACGGCCTCAATCTTCAGCACGTATCAACCGTAGCGGCGTTGGAATTCCTGCATAAAGTCAATCAGCGCCTCCACACCCTGCAAGGTCATCGCATTGTAGATGCTGGCGCGCATACCGCCCATCGACTTATAACCGCGCAGCAACTGCAAACCGCGGGTGGTCGATTCTTGCGCAAACAGTTCGTCCAACTCTTTGCTGCCGGTGTGGAAAATCACATTCATCTTCGAGCGCGCGCCCGGATGCACGCGGTTGATGTAGAAGCCGCCGCTGTTATCAATCGCTTCATACAGCGTTTTCGCCTTCAGCGTGTTGATGGTTTCCATCTGCGCCACGCCGCCCTGCGATTGCAGCCAACGGAATACCAAACCCGAAATATAAATCGGGTACGTGGCCGGCGTGTTATACATACCCTGCTTCTCAATATGCGATTTATAGTTCCACACATCGGGAATACGGTCGGAACAACGCTCCAGCAAATCTTCACGAATAATCACAATGGTCGCGCCCGAGGGGCCGATGTTTTTCTGTGCGCCCGCATAAATCATGCCGAAATCGCTGACATTAATCTTGCGCGACAAAATCTCGCTCGACATATCGCACACCAGCGGCGGCATACCGTCGTCCAGCTTCGGCACTTCGCGGTATTGCAAACCGTGCACCGTTTCATTAATCACAAAATGCACAAACGCCGAATTTTTGTCGATGTCCCACGAAGACACCGGCGGCAGATTGGTGTAGTTAAACTGCTCGCCGCCGTGCGCCGCCAAATGGATTTCCGCATCCGACAATTTGCCCATCTGGCTGTGGGCGATGCGGCTCCAGTTACCCGTCACCACCGAATCCACGCGCTTGAAACCGTTAGCCAGATTCATCACCGCCATATTGAATTGCGAGCTGGCGCCACCTTGCAAAAACAACACCTTATAATTATCGGGAATATCCATCAATTGACGCAAATCCTGCTCGGCGTGATAGAGGATGCTCATAAACACATCCGAGCGGTGGCTCATGGTCATCACCGAAA
>CAYVIS010000118.1:0-6419 GCA_964451565.1 uncultured Neisseria sp. | reverse complement strand
CCACGCGGATGTCGCTCACCATCGCCAGCAGCATTTTGCGCATGGTTTCGGCCTGTTCGGCGCGTTCTTCGGGCGTGGCGAGGCTGTCGACTTTGGCGAAATGAGTGAGCTTCTGCACCTCGTCAATGCCTTTAACCAATGAGGTGACCACTTCGCCGCATTGTTCGGTGACGGTTTCCCGCCAATGGTCGCAATAGCTGGAAATATCGGTGAGCAATGTGGCGGCCACGGCTTCCGACAGCAAATCCATCTCGGCCACCATCTGTGCCGCCCCCATCAGATTGCTCATCAACGGCTCGCCGTTGGGCGTAAGCGCGTCGGCGGGGTAGTGTGATTCGGCCACCAGCAATGCGCGCCGCAGCAACTGGGCGTCTTTTTGCGGCAGTTTTTCCGTATATGTATCGAACCATTGGCGGTAGTTGTTGAGATTGGAGACGATGCTGCTGGGGGCTTGTCTGATGTCAACCATGATTGCGATTCCCGATAATGCTGATGAACAGGGGCTATTGTAGCAAATTTGCCTGCGCTGCCTGATAACTTTTGGTGCTATCGATCAAACTTGCACGCATTTGTCCGGCGTGATTGTTTCAGACGGCTTAAAATGTTAATGTATTTCTGTTTATTTTGATTGGAGGCCGCTATGAAACTGTATATTTACGACCATTGCCCGTTTTGCGTACGCGCGCGCATGATTTTCGGTTTGCGTGATGTGCCGGTGGAAGAAGTGGTGTTGCTCAACGATGATGAAGAAACGCCCATCGGTCTGATTGGCGCCAAGCAGGTGCCGATTCTGCAAAAGCCCGACGGCTCGCATATGGGCGAAAGCTTGGATATTGTGCGCTTTATTGATGAATACGCGGATAAAGGCCGTCTGAAAGACGCCATCCGCCCCGAAGTGCAGGCATGGTTTGACCAAACCGCAGATTATGCCAACAAACTGGTGCAGCCGCGCGATGTGAGGCTGGGTTTGCCGGAATTTGCCACCCAAAGCGCGATTGATTATTTTGTCGGCAAGAAAGAGAAAACCATTGGCAATTTCGCTGCCAATCTGGACAACACCAAAAAATATCTGGCGCGCGCGCATGAGGCGCTGGCCGAGCTGGAAGCGCTGGTGCAGTCGCCCGAAGCCCTGAGCGAAGAATTGAGCATGGAAGACATCATTGTGTTTCCGATTCTGCGCAACCTGACCATGGTGCGCGGGCTGGTGTTGCCGCCGAAGCTGGCAACTTATGTGCAGAACATGAGTGAAAAAAGCAAAGTGCCGTTATATTACGACCGGGCATTGTAAGGAAAGCGGTGAGGCCGTCTGAAAGGTGACATCTTTCAGACGGCCTCCGGTTATCGCGCTTTCAAACCCGCCCCCATTTTGCCTGCAACGGCCATAAAATAACCATCAGCAGCAAAAAGGCGGCAATGGCTTTCCAGCCCCATAGAAGAAGCATGAGCAACGTTAACAGTAGGGCGCTGCTGATACCGAATATGTGCCACAACATGATGAACAATGCTTTCAACATCGCGTGTTAGCCTTCCGTGTTGCGAATACGTTCAGACGGCCTGATGATTATTGTATGGCCACCCCATATTTTAACTGCCGCCAACCCAAAAGCAAAAACGCCTGAAACCGTGACGATTTCAAGCGTTTTGATGTTTGGTGCCCAGGGTCGGACTCGAACCGACACACCTTGCGGCGGGGGATTTTGAGTCCCCTGCGTCTACCAATTTCGCCACCTGGGCGGTGAAGAAGTCGACATTATAGCGGTAAAAAGATTTCTGTAAAGTGTTTGTAAGAATATTTTGCGGTATTTTTATTAAATATTTGAAATATATTCGGATTAATTTATGTCAGCTTGTCGGCGGGGTTTGTCGGAGAAATTGTGTTTAAATCAAGTTTGCATGAAATACTGCGTTTTTCCCTACAGAAAAGCCGCCAAACGCGTTAATATACGCAGGTTTTCTACAAGGAGTTGATGATGAATACTGCTTCACGCCATTTTTTGGTTTCTGCTGTTTTTCTGGCGCTGCTCGCGGGCTGCCAGCCGCAAGACAAGACCGAGCCTGCTGCGGCACCGGCTTCTGCAACGGCTGCAGCACCGACTGCTGCGGGTTTCCACGGCACGGATATGCGTAAGGAAGATATCGGCGGCGATTTCACCATGACCGACGGCGACGGTAAGCCGTTCAGTCTCAGCAGCCTGAAAGGCAAGGTGGTGATGTTGTCGTTTGGCTATACGCATTGCCCCGATGTGTGCCCGACCGAATTGCTCACGCAGAATGACGCGCTCAAACAATTGGGCGAACAGGCGAAAGATGTGGCGGTGGTGTTTGCCAGTGTCGACCCCGAGCGTGATACGCCCGAATTAATCGGCAAATACGCCAAGCAGTTCAACCCCGAATTCATCGGCCTGACCGTGACCGAAGGCCAGAGCCTGCCGGTGATTAAACAGCAATACCGCGTGGTGTCGGCCAAAGCGGGGCAGCAGTCGGATACGGTTTATCTGGTCGACCACACGGCGGGCTCTTATCTGATTGACAAAAACGGCGAGGTTGCCGTGTTCTCTCCCTATGGCAGCAGCGCTTCGCAAATCGCCGATGATGTCAAGATTTTGCTACAATAAGGCTTCCTTATTTCAAGGCCGTCTGAAACGCTTTCAGACGGTCTCATCAAGAGAACGATATGCCCGACAATAATCATCTGACCATTGCCCTTTCCAAAGGGCGTATTTTTGACGAAACCCTGCCGCTGCTGGCTGCTGCGGGCATCACGCCTGCCGAAGATCCGGGCAGCTCGCGCAAGCTGATTATCGGCACCAACCTGCCCAATGTGCGGCTGGTGATTGTACGCGCTACTGATGTGCCCACTTATGTGCAATACGGCGCGGCTGATTTCGGCATTGCCGGTAAAGACGTGCTCACCGAACACGGCGGCGACGGCCTCTATCAGCCGCTGGATTTGCAGATTGCCAAATGCCGCATGATGGTGGCGGTGCGTCAAGGATTTGATTATGCCGCCGCATCGCAACCGGGCAGCCGCCTGCGCGTGGCCACCAAATATCCCGATATCGCCGCCGAGCATTTCGCCGGTAAAGGTGTGCATGTCGACATCATCAAACTTTACGGCTCGATGGAGCTGGCGCCGCTGGTCGGCTTGAGTGACGCGATTGTCGATTTGGTTTCCACCGGCGGCACGCTCAAGGCCAACAATCTGGAAGCGGTGGAGCATATCGCCGATATTTCCAGCCGCCTGGTGGTGAACAAAGCCGCGCTGAAGGTGAAATACGCCACCATTCAGCCGATTATCGATGCTTTTGCAGGCGCGGTGGGTGCGTCGGTTGTTTGAGGCCGTCTGAAAGATATAGTGGATTAGGTTGAACCCATACAGCGTTGGCTCGCCTTATCTTAATTCAACCTAATCCACTATAAAACAGAATAATGGAATGAGGAGAAAAACCGATGAAACACTTGCTGATTGATTTTGAAAACACCCAGCCTGCCGATTTAAACAAAATCCAGGACGATGATTGCCAAATCTGGCTGTTTCTCGGTTTGCACCAACAAAAAAGTATTCCCCTCGATTTATGCGAATCGCTGCTGCGCTTCGGTAAAAACGTGCATTTCGTGCGCCTGGAAAAAAGCGGTAAAAACGCGCTCGATTTCTATCTCGCCTTTTATATGGGCCGCATCACCCAAACCGATCCGGAAGCAGAAATCTGCGTGCTCTCAAAAGACAGCGGTTTCGACTTGCTGGTCGACCATGTCGGCGGCCAAAACATGGTGGAAAACATCGTGCGCGTGAAAGAGCTGACCGGCAAATCGGTGAAAATGCTCGGCGGCAACAGCAAAGTCGGCGCCTATCAGGCCGAGTCGAACCTGCTGCCGCAAACCGAAACCAATCCCGTGCGCAGCGGTTTCAAAAAAGCCATCGCCCATTTCAGCGAAGCCAAACCGCCGCTGCCCGCCAATTATGAAAAGCTGCTCAAAGCCCTGCGCAAACTCTTGAAAGCCGATTTGGGCGAAGCAGACAAAGCAACGCGCGCGGCAACCGTGGAGAAAGTGGCAGCAAAGCTGCTGCAGGAAGGCTTTATCCGCACCGACGGCGAGCAAAACCTCTATTATCATTTCAGCCGCGAAGATTTCGAGCGCCGCCTGGTCAAACGCATCCTCACGCTGAAGCCGCGCAGCCGCGCCGCTTTGTTTAACGTGATGAAAAGCAGCGCCTTACCCGAGCAGGAATGGAGCGAGCAGGAAGGCGAAAAAACGCTCGACAAATTGGTGAAGCTGAAAGTGTTTGCGCTCGATAAAAACAAAATCCGCTATCCCGACGAGCAGGGCGGCGACGTGGTGGATGCCGAAATTGTGGAAGCCGCGCCGGTGGAGGCTGCGGCCAAAAAACAGCCTGCGCCGAAGCAAAAACAGAAACAGCATGCCGCACTTTCCGAAGCCGCCGCGAAAACCCTCGAAGTGTTGCGGAAAATCAACCGCACCAAGCCGGTGAGCGCCAAAAGCCTGCAAAATTCCATCGCATCCTGGCTGCGCGTAGATGCCGCCGCCGCCGTCGCCGTTTATGACGAGCTGTTGGCAGGCGGCTTTATCAGCTTAGTCGATAAACGCATACAGTATTCTTTATAAAAATGAGCTCAGAGACCATCATGAAACACCTCAACACCCAATCCGCCGATTTTCAAAGCGAACTCAAAGCGCTGTTGGCCTTTGAAACCGCACAAGACCCGAAAATCGACCAAATCGTGGCCGATATTTGCGCCGACGTGCAAAAACGCGGCGATGCTGCCGTAATCGAATACAGCAACCGCTTCGACGGTACCGCCGCCCAAAGCATGGCCGACCTCACATTAACACAGGCCGACTTGCAAGCCGCCTTCGAGCGCCTGCCCGAAAACGTTCAGACGGCCTTGAAACAATCCGCCGCGCGCGTGGAAAGCTATCACCAACGCCAAAAAATGGAATCGTGGCATTACACCGACGAAGACGGCACGCTGCTCGGCCAGCAAATCACCGCGCTCGACCGCGTCGGCATTTATGTGCCCGGCGGCAAAGCGGCTTATCCCAGCTCGGTAATCATGAACGCCATGCCCGCACATGTGGCCGGCGTGCCCGAAATCATCATGGTGGTGCCCACCCCCAACGGCGAGCGCAACGATATTGTGTTGGCTGCCGCTTATGTGGCCGGCGTCACCAACGTATTCACCATCGGCGGCGCGCAAGCCGTGGCCGCGCTGGCTTACGGCACCGAAACCGTGCCGCAGGTGGACAAAATCACCGGCCCGGGCAATGCCTTCGTGGCCGCCGCCAAACGCCGTGTGTTCGGCGTGGTCGGCATCGACATGGTGGCGGGGCCGTCTGAAATTCTGGTGATTGCCGATGGCAGCACGCCTGCCGAATGGGTGGCGATGGATTTGTTCAGCCAGGCCGAACACGATGAAATCGCCCAAGCGATTCTGATTGCCACCTCGCAACAATACCTCGACGACGTTCAGGCGGCCATGAACACGCTTATCGAAGACATGCCGCGCCGTGCCATCATCGAAGCCTCGTTGGGCAACCGCGGTGCCATGATTCTGGCCAAAGATTTGGACGAAGCCTGCGAAATTGCCAACTACATCGCGCCCGAACATTTGGAGTTGTCGGTAGAAAGCGCCCAAGAATGGGCACAAAAAATCCGCCATGCCGGCGCGATTTTCATGGGCAAATACACCAGCGAGAGCTTGGGCGACTATTGCGCCGGCCCCAACCATGTGCTGCCCACCAGCCGCACCGCGCGTTTCTCTTCGCCGCTGGGCACATACGATTTCCAAAAACGCTCCAGCCTGATTCAGGTATCCGAAGCAGGCGCGCAGAAGCTCGGTAAAATCGCCAGCACCTTGGCGCACGGCGAAATGCTCACGGCGCATGCGCGGGCAGCGGAATTCCGTTTGAAAGATTAAATCGCCGCATCAACATTAAAGGCCGTCTGAAAGGTTTGCAGAAGATGCAAACCTTTCAGACGGCCTTTTTTAGTATAGTGGATTAGATTTGAATCAGGACAAGGCGAGCCAACGCTGTACTGGTTTAAATCTAATCCACTATAAATTACAAATAAAACCGTTCAATACACTCAGCCACCTGTTCTGATTTTCACCATGCATGAAGCGTGCAATTCAATTCTAATCCACTATATACCGACGCTTAGCGGTTGGAACCCTGCACCATATCCAGCAAAAACAGGCGGCAATCAAGATTGCCGTTATACAGCGGCACTTTGCGCTTGGGCGACAGGCGCATCAATTTCGGCATGTCGCGGTCGCCGGTAAACATCCCGATTAACCAGCCCGCATAATATTGCTTCAGCCAAGTGCCAAGCTGCGGATAAAGCGCCTGCAAAGCCTGCACTTCGGCCAGGCGCACGCCGTAAGGCGGGTTGGAAA
>CAYVIS010000117.1:0-6453 GCA_964451565.1 uncultured Neisseria sp. | reverse complement strand
GCTGATGCGCAGCGCCCAATCGGCACTCTCGGCGGGGTAAACGTCAATCACATCGCCGCGCACGCGGAAAGAGCCGCGTTTGAAATCCATGTCGCCGCGCTCGTATTGCATGGAAACGAGGATGGAGATGATGTCGCGCTGCTCCAGCGTGTCGCCCTCTTTAACCGACAACACCATTTGCTGGTATTCGGTGGGGTCGCCGATACCGTAAATGGCGGATACGGTGGCCACGATAATCACATCGTCGCGCGTCATCAGGTTTTTGGTGGCGGAGAGGCGCATTTGTTCGATGTGCTCATTAATCGCGGAATCTTTTTCGATAAACAAATCGCGGCTGGGCACATAGGCTTCGGGCTGATAATAATCGTAGTAGGAAACGAAATATTCCACCGCGTTTTCGGGGAAAAATTCGCGCATTTCGGCATAAAGCTGGGCGGCCAGGGTTTTGTTGTGCGCCATGATGATGGCGGGGCGGCCGCTCTGCGCGATGACGTTGGCCATGGTGTAGGTTTTGCCGGAGCCGGTTACGCCCAAGAGGGTTTGATAAGCAAGGCCGTCTGAAAGCCCTTCGAGCAGGCCGGCAATGGCGGTGGGCTGGTCGCCGGCGGGCGGAAACGGGCGGTGCAGTTTGAAGGGAGAATCGGGGTATTGGATGATGTCCATAATCGGGGCGGATGCGCGGAGGGGAAAAGAGGAATTATAGCAAATCCGCCCGCTTCTTTTCAGACGGCCTTTGCCTGCCTCGCCGCAGATTGTGTTGTTTAATTACAAAAGCATTACAGATTTGTCGTCTATATCCGACGCTTTTTACATGGGTTTAGTGAAATACCGAAAAGAAACGTAAAGCAACACACTGAATCTTCAGCAACATTCTTATCATAGCGCCGTGATAATCGCTCCCCTGAGAGATTTTTTAGGAAGGAAACATACAAAATGAAAAAATATTTCGCCGAATTTTTCGGTACGTTTTGGCTGGTATTGGGCGGCTGTGGTAGCGCGGTATTGGCTGCAGCTTTTCCGGAACTCGGCATCGGCTTTGCCGGTGTGGCATTGGCATTCGGTTTGACCGTATTGACCATGGCCTATGCCGTCGGCCATATTTCAGGCGGCCACTTCAACCCTGCCGTATCGGTGGGCTTGCTGGTAGGCGGCCGTTTCAACGGTAAAGATTTGCTGCCCTACATCATCGCGCAAGTCATCGGCGCGATTGCCGCCGCCGCCGTGCTCTACTGCATCGCTTCAGGCAAAGCAGGCTTCGATGCCGCCGCCTCAGGCTTCGCCAGCAACGGCTACGGCGAACACTCACCCGGCGGCTACAGCCTGACTGCCGCGCTGGTGATTGAAATCGTGTTGACCGCATTTTTCCTGATTATCATCATGGGCGCTACCGACAAACGCGCGCCGCAAGGCTTCGCACCGATTGCCATCGGTTTGGGACTGACCCTGATTCACTTAATCAGCATCCCGGTAACCAACACCTCCGTCAACCCCGCCCGTTCTACCGGCGTGGCGCTGTTTCAAGGCGGCTGAGCGGTTGGCCAACTGTGGCTCTTCTGGGTAGCACCGATTATCGGCGCGGCCATCGGCGCAGCGATTTACCGCTATCTGCTGGCCGGTTTCACCCCGGTTCGCTTAGACGACTAAGCCCCTTTTTGGCCGGGCACACCATTCCGCCCGGCCGACGCGGTTACCCATTCAAAAATGCAGCCTTCAAAAGCTGCATTTTTTACATTCAAATTCAGCTATAATTCAGCCGTCTGAAAACAGCAACGGAACAGCCATCATGCAAACCCTCCCTTTCCAAACCGAAATCGCCGAACGCATGCTCAGCGGCACCGAAGGCGAAAGCATCCACCCCGATGCCGTTTTCGTGCAAACCGCCAACGGCTATTGGATTGCCTGGCACAACGGCACCGCCGCCGTGCTCGCCCCCGACACCCCGCCCGACATCCCCTGCTTCTGGGTGGAAGGCGCACACAACCTGGAAGAGCTGGTCGCAATTGCCGAAAACGGCGAATTTGACGAAGTGGAAGAATTCGACGGCGACGACGAAGCCTGGCAGCAGGCGCTGGCCGAACACGAAGAGCACGAACACGACGAACATTGCGGCTGCAAGCACTGATGAACGCAGCTTTCAAACAAACCGCGCTGCTGACGGCAATCAGCTTCGGCCTCAGCGGCTGCATGGTCGGCGCAGCAGTAGATTTGGCCGCCACCACCGTGTTCACCGCCGGTAAAATCGCCGTAAAAACCACCGGCGCCGTGGTCGATGCCGTGATTCCCGACAAAGATGACGACGAGAAGAAAAGCAAAAAGAAAAAGCAGCAAGAGGCGCCACAGCCCGCCAACCGGCCGCAATACCAGCCGGTTGATAACGTTTATCAGCCGAGCCAATCCTATCCGCAAAACCGGGATAACCAGCCAAACGACGAAACGTATGATGGAGAGTATTGATTAAACCAAAGGCCGTCTGAAAGCATTCAGACGGCCTCTTCATTTACCGCTATTTTTGCTGCAAATACGCTTGCAGCTTTTCTTCATCCAAAAACCAATGGCAGATTTCCGTTTCGCCATCGAGCAGCACCGGCACCAATTCATTGTATTTTTCTTCCAAAAGCGGATTGTCGTCCACATCCACCACCTCAAGCGCAAATCCGTATTGCTGCTGATACGGCGCCAAAGCATCGCGCATTTTGTGGCAGAGGCTGCAATATTCGCGGAACATCAACGTTAAAGTAAAAGGCGTGGTCATAGTAAAAGGCCGTCTGAAAAAATCTGATTATAGCGTAAAACAAACAGCCGCCTGCGTATCCGCATAGCAGCAAGCCTGACGGGTTTGTCACCCTCACCCTAGCCCTCTCCCTGTTGCTCAAAGAGGGCAGATTGACACGCTGCGCTAGTCAATCTAAGCCGGAGAGGGGACTCGGTTACAGGCCGTCTGAAACATTAAGGGCACTCAACCATTTGCACTCGCTTGAATAATAAAGTGACAACTGTTTGAGGCCGTCTGAAACGTTCCGAGTTTCAGCAATCTTATCCCCTCTCCCTCAGGGAGAGGGCTAGGGTGAGGGTGGTAAGCCGCAAGGCTTACGCAACATCTGCGCTCCAACGCAATCGCATTGATTCACCCATCCGGCAGTGTAAATTTCTTGTAGGGTGCAATAAGGCATCGCCGCATTGCACCGACTAACGCATTTCCAAGGTTTGCAGAAACGGCCGACATCCGCTAATCGGTGTAATGCGCCGACGCTTATTGCACCCTACTGTTGTTCGAGGCCGTCTGAAACATTACGAGCTTCAACAAACCAAGTCCCCTCTCCGGCTTAGATTGACTAGCGCAGCGTGTCAATCTGCCCTCTTTGAGCAACAGGGAGAGGGCTAGGGTGAGGGTGGCAAACCGCAAGGTTTGCTTACACTTAACCTCGCACCATAAACTTCACTTCACCCACCCCACTCACCCCAACAACCATCCACCCAAACCGCCCGCCAACACCAGCAACCACGGCGGCATGTTAAAACGGGTCAGCGCCAGATAAACCAGCAACACCCACAACACATCCGTCCATCCCCGCACCGTTTCGGTAAAAATCGGCCGATACAGCGCCGCCAGCAGCAAGCCCACCACTGCGGCGTTAATTGCGGTAAGCGCCGCGCGCATCGAAGCCGACTGCCGCCAGCGCTGCCAATACGGCAACACGCCGAACACCAGCAGGAAAGACGGCAGAAACATCGCCGCCAGCGCCACCGTGCCGCCCCACACCGGCAAATCCGGCAGCGCCGCTGCGCCGAGAAACGCCGCCAGCGTAAACAGCGGCCCCGGCACTGCCTGCGCCAAACCGTAGCCTGCCAAAAACCAATCGGCGCTCAGCCAGCCCGTCGGCACCAATTCCGCCTGCAGCATCGGCAGCACCACATGGCCGCCGCCGAACACCGATGCGCCGGTGCGGTAGAAAATATCCGCCAGCCCCCACGCGCTGTCGGGGCGGCCGAGCGCATACAGCGCCACGCCGATAAGCAGCAAAGCCGCCAGCCACAGCCAAGCGCGGGTTTGCACTTTTTCAGACGGCATCGGCGCCGCATCAGGCCGTCTGAACCACAACAAGCCCAAGCCTGCCGCCGCAATAATCAGCAGCCACTGCATCCACGCAAACGGCCATACCGTCATCAGCGCGGCGGCGGCCAGCATCAGCGCAAAAGTCGCGCGCGTATGGCACAGCTTTTGCCCCATCTGCCACAACGCCTGCACCACCACCGCCATCGCCACCACTTTCAAGCCGTGCAGCGCCGCATCATTGAGCAAACCGCCCTGCACCATCCCCAGCGCAAACACCAGCAGCACCAGCGCCGAGGGCAGCGTAAAGCCGAGCCACGCCGCCAGCGCACCGAGATAGCCGCCCTGACGGTAGCCCAGCGCCAAACCGACCTGGCTGCTGGCGGGGCCGGGCAGAAATTGGCATAAAGCCACCAAATCCAAATATTCCGCTTCGCTCAACCAGCGGCGGCGTTCGACAAATTCGGCATGAAAATAAGCCAGATGCGCCACCGGCCCGCCAAACGAGGTGCAGCCCAAGCGCAGAAACACGGCAAAAATCGTCATCAATCCCAAACGGCGGTGTTGCTGCATGACGGCAGCCCTTTATCGGTGAAAGCCGCCAGTATAAAGTAAAGCGATGGCAAAAATGTAACAAAAAGCAGTACAATAACCCATTACACGATTGATTCCGATAAAGCACGCTTATGAAAATCAGCACCCGTTTCGACGCCGGCGCCGTCACCGTCAACGACTTGAACGACCCGCAAAACATCCGCCTCGCGCTGCGCCCCGACAACGCCGCCGACTTCAAACAATGGTTTTACTTCCGCCTGCAAGGTGCCGCCTATCAAAACTGCGTGATGCATTTTGAAAACGCCGCCGATGCCGCCTACCCCGAAGGCTGGGAAGACTACCAAGCCTGCGCCTCTTACGACCGCCAGAATTGGTTCCGCGTGCCCACCCGCTACGAAAACGGCGTGCTCACCATCGAACACACGCCGCTGGCCAACAGCATCTATTACGCCTATTTCGAGCCTTATTCCAGCGAGCAGCACCTCAACCTGCTCGGCGACGCGCAAGGCAGCGGCCTGTGCCAAATCGACGACTTGGGCAGCACCATACAAGGCCGCGACATGAACCTGCTCACCATCGGCAACCAAGTCGAAAGCGATTTGAAAGTGTGGGTCATCGCCCGCCAACACCCCGGCGAAACCATGGCTGAATGGTTTGTCGAAGGCCTGCTGGCGCGCCTGCTCGACCCGCAAGACCCGACCGCGCGCGCCCTGCTCGACCAAGCCACGTTCTACATCGTGCCAAACATGAACCCCGACGGCGCCGCGCTCGGCAACCTGCGCACCAACGCCGCCGGTGCCAACCTCAACCGCGAATGGCAAAATCCCGACCTTGAGCGCAGCCCCGAAGTGTATTATGTGCGCGAAAAAATGCGCGAAACCGGCGTGGATTTGTTCCTCGACATCCACGGCGACGAAGCCATTCCCTATGTGTTCGCCGCCGGCACCGAAGGCGTGCCCGGCTACAACGAACGCATCGCCGCGCTGGAAAGCCGCTTCAAAGCCGCGCTGGAAGCCGCCAGCCCCGATTTTCAAGACGAACACGGCTACCCCAAAGACGCCCCCGGCCAAGCCAACCTCGGCATGGCCACCGCTTGGGTGGGCGAAAACTTCCACTGCCTCGCCTACACGCTGGAAATGCCGTTTAAAGATAACCTCAATATCCCCGACGACGATTTCGGCTGGAACGGCCAACGCTCGCTGCGCCTCGGCGAAGCAATGCTGTCGGCGGTGTTGAACGTGTTGCCCGAATTGCGTTGATGCGCGTTTGAGGCCGTCTGAATGATTTGCAAACGTTCCATTCAGACGGCCTCAATACCTTTATATAGTGAATTAGGTTGAACCCATACAGCATTGTCCCGTCTTGATTCAACCTAATCCACTATCTCTCCCCACTTCTTTCCGAGCCCTTATGCAAACACTGAAAATCTACTGCGCAGGCGGTGACGTGTTCCTGCCCGAAGCCGAACGCAACGCCGTATTCCAAGCCATGAAGCAGCAAGCCGCCGCACTTTCAGACGGCCATGTAAACATCGAGCTGCTGATTCCCATCGACAACGAAATCGCGCTGGAAGCAGCGGAAGACAACGCCGCCAAACGCCGCAACGCGCTGACCATCCGCCGCGCCAACGAAGCCATGATACGCGCCTGCGACGCCGTGATTGCCAATCTCTCTCCCTTCCGCAGCCATGAGCCCGATTGCGGCACCGCCTACGAATGCGGCTACGCCGCCGCGCTGGGCAAAACCGTATACACCTACACCGACAACCCCGCCGAGCAAACCGAAAAATACCGCGCCTTCGATTTCGGCCAACCCGCTTCAGACGGCCGTTTCCGCTACACCGAAGT
>CAYVIS010000116.1:0-6455 GCA_964451565.1 uncultured Neisseria sp. | reverse complement strand
CCGCCGAAGTCACCCCCATCCGCGAAATCGACAACCGCGAAATCGGCATCGGCGAGCGCGGCCCGATTACCACCGATATCCAACAACGCTTTTTCGACATCGTAGAAGGCCGCAACCCGCAATACCGCCACCTGCTCACCTACGTGAAATAAGCTTTTACCGACAGGCCGTCTGAAATATAGTGAATTAAATTTAAACCCATACCGCGTTGACCCGCCTTGTCTTGATTCAAATTTTATCCACTATACATTCTTTCAAACTTTCAGACGGCCTGTACAACATATCTGCAAAAGGATTCAACCATGAGCACATTAAACCAAGAAACCATCGTGATTACCCCGCACGACTTACCGCTGCACTGCTCCGGCCCCAAAAACGAAGCCTGGAACGGCCACCCGCGCGTGTTTCTGCCGATTCAGTCCAACAGCAGCATCGAATGCCCCTATTGCGGCGCCGTTTACCGGCTCGAAGGCGAAGCAGGCCACCACTGAGCTTGAGGGTATCCGCATGAAATACATCGCCCCGCTACTCCTCATCCTCGCCTGCGCCGCCTGCGGCTCCCAACGCCCCGTGCGCCCCGAAGCCCCCTCGCCGCAAGTGGTCGAAAACCAAACCTACACCATCGACTACCGCGCCGCCAAGGGCAACGGCCGCATCCGTGCCGTGTATATCAACAGCAACAGCCCCCTCACCGTCGAGCTGCACCAAGGCAGCACGGTCGAAACCCTCACCCAAGTCAGCGCATGGGCACAAGGCGCGGAATACAGCAATGCCGGCACCCGCTGGCACGTGCAAGACAACGCCGCCATCCTCACCCGCAAAGGCAAACAGACACGCTATCTCGAAACCGATTAACGCGTGCGGATTGCTTTAATGCAAACATCAGGCCGTCTGAAAGCATTCAGACGGCCTGATGTTTGCACCACATAGCGCGTAGGATGGGTGTAAACCCATCAAACTTTCCCAAATTGTGGAACTGATGGGTTGACTCCCGTCCTACGCGCCGAACGCTTTCAGACGGCCTCAACGCCAAGCAAAACGGACAAACCGGATGCCCTGGTTTGCCCGCTGTTTCAAACACATATTCAACGCAAGCTGTGTAAGAAGTGCAGATGTTTGTGATATTGGCTGATGATGTCGTTAATCACACCTTCTTTGCTCCAGCCCATAATATCGTAATCCTGACCGCCTTCGCCCAGATGCACTTCGGCGCGGTAATATTTCTGCTCCTCGCCCACTTCCTGCGTGCTGGTATTGCTTTGCGCATATTGCGGCTGGATATGGCCGGTGGCAACCACCTGATAAGTGAAGTCGATTTCTTCACCGTGCTGCACCACCAACACCACCTGCCCCGCTTCCGGCGCGCTCACTTCGGCATTCACGCCGCCGTTGCGCAGCTCTTCGGCCACTTCGTCGCAGGCTTTTTTCACCGTGCGGTCGACAAAGCGCTGCACCACCGCGCGGTCGGGGAAATCCATAATCACCTGCAGGCGCTCGCGCCATGCGCCGCTGCCTTGGGCGGGAAGCGGCGTGGTCAAGCCCAGCTGCAACACTTCCTGCTTCTGCGCATCAATATTCAAAGCCTTGAGCAGGCCGTAAATCGCCACCATCAACACGGTGACAAACGGCAGCGCGCTGGCAATCGCCATCGTCTGCAACGCGCCCAAACCGCCTGCCAGCAGCAGCGCAATCGCTGCCAAACCGGCGCCGGTCGACCAGAAAATGCGGTAGCGCACGCCGTTGCTGCCCTCGCCGTAGGCGCAGAGCATGTCCATCACCAACGCGCCCGAGTCGGCGGAAGTGATGAAAAACACCACCACCATCAGCAAAGCCACATAAGTGAAGATGGTTGAAAACGGCATTTGCTCCAAAAAGGCAAACAGCGCCAGCGACACATCTTGCGACACCACTTCACCCAGCGACACCACGCCTTGGTTCAAAATCATATCAATGGCGGAATTACCGAAAAACGTCATCCACATAAAGGTGAAGCCCGCCGGCACCAGCAACACGCCGGTAACAAATTCGCGGATGGTGCGGCCGCGCGATACGCGTGCGATAAACAGACCCACAAACGGCGCCCAGCTCACCCACCAGCCCCAATACAGAATCGTCCAGCCGCCGAACCAATCGGTTTTTTCATACGCAAACAGATTAAACGTCATATTGACGATGCTCGACAGATAATAGCCGACATTTTGCACCAAAGCCTGCAGCAGAAACACGGTCGAACCGGCCAGCAGCACAAACAGCAGCAACACCACCGCCAAGCCGATATTCAGCTCCGACAGCATCTTCACGCCGCGGTCGAGGCCGCTCACCACCGAAATCGTCGCCAGCGCCGTAATCACAACAATCAGCACCACCTGGCTGGCCATGCCCACCGGAATCGCCGGAAACAGATGGTTCAGCCCCGCATTCACCTGCAACGCGCCGTAGCCCAGCGATGTGGCCAAACCAAACAGCGTGCCCACCACCGCAAACACGTCCACCGCATGGCCGATGGGGCCGTAGATTTTATCGCCGATAAGCGGATAGAGCGCCGAGCGCAAAGTGAGCGGCAGATTGTGCCGATAAGAGAAAAACGCCAGAATCAGCGCCACAATGGCATACACCGCCCAAGCGTGCAGCCCCCAGTGGAAAAACGTCAGCCGCATTGCCTCGCGCGCTGCTTCCACTGTGCCGCCCTCGCCCAGCGGCGGTGTTAGAAAGTGCATCACCGGCTCGGCGACGCCGAAAAACATCAAACCAATGCCCATGCCCGCCGAAAACAGCATCGCAAACCAAGAAATATTTTTATAGTCCGGCCGCGAATGATCCGGCCCCAACTTGATATTGCCGTAGCGCGACACGCCTAAATATACGCACACCAATAAAATAATCGCCACCGTCAGCACATAATACCAACTGGCATTTTCCACAATCGCCGCCTGCACCGATTTAAACGCCGCATCTGCCACTTCGGGCGCAAGCACCGCAAACAGCATAATCGCCACAATAATCGCCGCCGCGCTGTAAAACACCGCCGGATTGATATTGCTCGGCGCACGCGTAGCTTCTTGAGTGAATGGTTTTTGCTCAGACATAAGCCTCTTTCTATTTTGGTTCGCAAACAGCCGTTCAGACGGCCTCGATACCTGCAAAGGCTTTTTTACCTTAACAAAAAAATCATTTCATTAAAACCTTTTATCGAAAAATCCGTACAAATCAACTAAAAATCAGATGAATATTTTAATAATTTAAAAATATTGAAATATTGTTTTATAAATTATCAAACGCTCATGCAAGCAGGGTCAGTTTGCCAGCCATAACAAAAGCCGTCTGAAAGCATTCAGACGGCCTTATCCGACCTGTTTGCCGGTTGACACCAAACCGGTTTGTATAGATTACGGGCAGGTATTTTTGCCTTAAAGTGCTTCGATAACTTACAGCCGACGATCGCTCAAACCGTTATGCTTACCGATGTTTTTACGAGCATCAAGCGGTGGTTTCCGAGCCTGTTGTCGGCGGTGTTTTTCCGGCAGCATCGTAATCTGCTGCGCTGACTTCGCCGCACCATTCCGTAGACGCGCCTTCTTTGGGCACCATGATGGCGATGTGAGAAAACCAACTGTCTTTCGCTGCGCCATGCCAATGTTTGACCTCGGCAGGAATATCGATGACGCTGCCGGGCGTCATGGCTTGTGCGGGTTGGCCGGCTTCCTGATACCAACCGCGCCCGGCGGTGCAAATCAGCAGTTGACGTTGCCCGTGGTGGATATGCCAATGGTTGCGGCATCCCGGCTCGAAGGTTACATTGTGCGCAGGGGCATCGCCGTCGGCCAGCATGGCAAGCCAGCTTTGACCGGTAAAATATCGGGCGTAGGCTTCGTTGGGTTCGCCGATGGGCAGAATTTGTGGAAAAGGATTGGTATTCATAATGTTTTCCTTGGCTGATAAAACAGATTAATCATAAGCCTGATGCGGCCTGCCAGCCAGTTTTAATCAGACATTTCACTGTTTCTGAATCAGAAACAATCAAGCCATGCCGATCTGAACAACAAACATTCAGACAGGCATGGCTTTTTGTCGGCGGATTCCGGCTTTACGCCATCGGCTCTTCCCACGCGCCTTTGGTGTCTACACCGGTGGCTTTGGCCAAGGCTTCGAGTTTCGCCACTTCTTCTGCGGTTAACACGATTTGGGCGGCTGCGGCGGCATCGGTCACGTGATGCGGTTTGGTGGCGCCGATTAATGGCAACGCGCCTTTGGCAATCGCCCAAGCAATCGCGATTTGCGCGGCCGAGGCTTGATGCGGTTTGCCGATTTCGCTCATGGTATCGGTGAGCGCTTCGAGTTGCGGCAGAATCGGGTTGTAAGTGGCGGCGCGGCCGCTGCCCTCAGGCAAGGGGTTGGCACGGTTGTAGCGGCCGGAAAGCGCGCCTTGTTCCAACACCATGTAAGCGAAAAAGGTGATGCCGTTGGCTTGGCAGTAATCCAAAATGCCCGCGTCTTCTGATGAGCGGTAAAGCAAGCTGTAGTGGTTTTGCACGGCGCTGATTTTGCAGCCATGTTTGGCAAGCGTTTCATTCACCAGTTTGATTTGTTCCAAATTGTGGTTGGACACACCAAAGCCTTTGATTTTTCCGCTCTTTAATAACGGTACGAATTGCTCAGTCCAAGTATTGACCGCTGTCGGGTTGTGCACCCAATACAAATCCATGTAGTCCGTACCAAGGCGTTCAAAACTGCCCGCCAACATATCTGCCACCGGGGTTGATGATTTTTCATCGGCAATATTCGGCGTAAATTTGGTGGAAAGCACAATGCTGTCGCGCGGGTAGTTTTTTATCACCTCGCCCAGTGCGGTTTCCGAGCTGCCCATGCCGTATACCGCGGCGGTGTCCCATAGGTTCAAGCCCTCTTTCATGGCGGTATCAAATACTTCCTGCATTTGCTCGGCGCTCAGATGATTGCCGAACACTTGGTCGCCACCGGCAAAGCCGCTGCCCCAAGACCATGTACCTAATGCGATTTTCGGTAAAGCTTTCATATTGCTGCTCCTTGATTGAATGTAGATGGTGTACGCTTCAGACGGCCTCTGCCGTCAATCCATGCAAGCAGTATAGGCGCTTGGATTAGAAAGGATAAGACTGGCAAATTGACAAATATATTTTCTATTTGGGAAATAATGAACAGATGTGGAGATTGAGTTTTTTATAAAACCGAATGGCTGCCGCACGATTATTCGAGATCATGCTGTAGACGGCCTTTATCCAATTCTGAATTCAAGATAGGAATAAAGGCCGTCTGAACGTGTTTCGTTTCAGACGGCCTTTATGCTTATGCGGCACGAATGCCTTTTCAACACTTTTCACCACAAGCCTGAATGTTCAGACTTCAGCCGATTCAGGCAGCAAACCCGCCGTCCACGGCAATATCCGCGCCGGTGATGAAGTTACCGCTGTCGTCGGCAAGATAGGCAACGATATTGGCGATGTCATGCGGTTGGCCGAAGCGGCCGAGCGGAATTTGTCGGGTAACGTTTTCTTTGTGTTGCTGCGCTTCTGCGGGCGAAAGTTCGGTTTTTTCATAAATCGGCGTTTCAATCGGGCCCACGGAAACGCAGTTGACGCGAATGCCGTCGGCAGCGAGTTCGCGTGCCCACACGGCGGTGGGGGTTTTCAGCGCGGCTTTGCTGGCAGAATAAACCGACATGCCGGGCAGCGCTTTGTTGGCCACCGCCGAGCCGATGTTGATTATCGTGCCTTTGCTGGCTTTGAGCAGCGGTAAGGCTTGCTGGGCGATATCGACGACGGCACGCACATTGATGTTGAACACGGCATCAAATTCGCTCAGCGTTTGCACCGCCAGCGGCGTAACCGGTGCCATACCGGCATTGTTTACCACAATATCGAGGCGGCCGCTGCGGCTTTCTATTTCGCGCAACACGCGGGCCACGTCGTCGCTGTTGCCCACATCGGCAACGATGTGGCGGATATTGGCATGCTTCGCAGCGGTTTCTTGCAGAGGGCTTTCTTTACGTCCGGTAATCCACACTTCGGCGCCCTGCTCCGCCAGCGTGACGGCAATGCACTGACCGATGCCGCTGCCTGCACCCGTAACGAGTGCGGTTTTTCCGTTCAGATGGCTCATTTCAAACTCCTGCTGCATTGATGATGTCGGCCGAAATCAGTTTCGGTGCAAACTCGCGGATTTCATAATCGGCGAAAGCGGGGTAATAGCAATCTTCTTCCAAAATCTGCTGCAAAGCGGCGCGGCTTTCTGTTTGGGCGAAAATCACCCCTTGATGCGCATCGGTGTCGGTAAACGGGCCCAGCATCAAAAAGTGGCCGGCCTGAAAGTGTTTTTGAAACCATGCCGCATGCTTGGGAAACATGTCGGCCTGTTGTGCTTCGCTCACATCGGCATTCACGGTGATGGTAATCATATACATAGTCTTTTTCCTTAATGAT
>CAYVIS010000115.1:0-6559 GCA_964451565.1 uncultured Neisseria sp. | reverse complement strand
GCCCGCCAAAATCTATTTCGAACGCGATTCCATCCAATATCTGCAAGACATGAAAACATGCGAGAAAGTGATGATCGTCACCGACCGCTCCATGGTGGATTTGGGTTTTGTCGATAAAGTCACCCACCAGCTCAACCTGCGCAAAAACAAAGTCACCGTGCAGCTTTTCACCGATGTAGAGCCCGACCCGAATGTGCAAACCGTTTACAAAGGCACCGACCTCATGCGCAGCTTCCAGCCCGACACCATCATCGCACTGGGCGGCGGCTCCGCCATGGATGCGGCCAAAGCCATGTGGCTTTTCTACGAGCAGCCGCAGGTAGACTTTGAAGATTTGGTGCAAAAATTCATGGACATCCGCAAACGCGCCTTCCGCTTCCCCGAGCTTGGCCGCAAAGCCAAATTCATCGGCATTCCCACCACTTCGGGCACCGGCTCGGAAGTCACCCCGTTTACCGTAATCAGCGACGGCGACAAAAAATACCCGATTGCCGACTATTCGCTCACCCCCACCATCGCCATCGTCGACCCGGCCTTTACCATGACCGTACCGGCAAGCGTGACCGCCGATACCGGCCTCGACGTGCTCACCCACGCCGTGGAAGCCTATGTATCCGTGCTCGCCAACGACTTCACCGACGGCCTCGCGCTGCAAGCCATCAAACTCGTGTTTGAATTTTTAGAACGCTCCTACAAACACGGCGCCGACGACCCGGAAGCACGCGAACGCATGCACAACGCCTCCACCATCGCCGGTATGGCTTTTGCCAACGCCTTTCTCGGCATGAACCACTCGCTGGCACACAAAGTGGGCGGCAAATTCCACACGCCGCACGGCCGCACCAATGCGATTTTTCTGCCGCACGTTATCCGCTACAACGGCACCCGTCCGCAGAAAACCGCCACCTGGCCGAAATACAACTACTACAAAGCCGACGTAAAATTTCAGGAAATCGCCCGAATGCTCGGCCTGCCCTGCAGCACCCCGGCCGAAGGCGTGGAATCGTTTGCCAACGCCTGCCACGAATTGGCGCGTAAAGTCGGCATCGAAATGTCGTTCAAAGCACAAGGTTTGGATGAAAAAGCCTTTATGGCCGCCCGCCGCGAGCTGGCGCTGCTGGCCTATGAAGACCAATGCTCCCCCGCCAACCCGCGCCTGCCGATGGTGGCCGATATGGAGGAAATCCTCACCAAAGCGTATTACGGCGAATAAGATTTTGACTTGAAGTAAGTTTAGAGGCCGTCTGAAAGCTTTCAGACGGCCTCTTATCTTGCACAAATCCCCTCAATCACAGCGAATATTTGCTATAATCTTTTTTCAGACGGCCTTTAATTTCCAAGGCCGTCTGAAAACATATCTCCCTGCCGCACCAGTCTGAAACCCTAACCATGCGCATGGCTTCGTGTGCATCATTAGTGTTTTAGCGGTGCGGCGCCAACCGAAAGGAACAAAATGTTCAACAAGCATGTGAAAACCTTCCAATACGGCAACCAAACCGTCACCCTCGAAACCGGCGAAATCGCCCGCCAGGCTTCTGCCGCCGTTAAAGTTTCCATGGGCGACACCGTGGTATTGGTGGCCGTTACCGCCGCCAAAACTGTCAAAGCCGGCCAAGACTTCTTCCCGCTCACCGTTGATTACCTTGAGCGCACTTACGCTGCGGGCAAAATCCCCGGCGGCTTCTTCAAACGCGAAGGCCGTCAAAGTGAAAAAGAAATCCTCACCAGCCGCCTGATCGACCGCCCCATCCGCCCGCTGTTCCCCGAAGGCTTCTACCACGACATCCAAATCGTGGCCATGGTGGTATCCATCGACCCGGAAATCGATTCCGACATCCCGGCCATGATCGGCGCTTCTGCCGCTTTGGTATTGAGCGGTGTGCCGTTTGCCGGCCCCATCGGCGCGGCGCGCGTGGGCTATGCCGACGGCCAATATCTGCTGAATCCGACCAAAACCGAGCTGGAAACTTCCCAGCTGGATTTGGTGGTGGCCGGCACACAAAAAGCCGTGCTGATGGTGGAATCAGAAGCACAACAATTGTCTGAAAGCGTGATGCTGGGCGCGGTGGTATACGGCCACGAACAAATGCAGGCCGTGATTACCGCCATCAACGAGCTGGCCGATGAAGTAAACCCCGAAGTGTGGGACTGGAAACCTGCTGAAAGCGATGCCGATTTGGTGGCCAAAATCCGCGAAATCGCCGGCGAAACCATTTCCGAAGCCTTCAAAATCCGCCAAAAACAAGCCCGCACCAGCAAGCTGGACGAAGCATGGGCTGCTGTGAAAGAAGCCTTGATTACCGAGGAAACCGACACCCTCGCCGCCAACCAAATCAAGGGCATTTTCAAACAACTGGAAGCCGATGTGGTTCGCAGCCAAATCCTCGACGGCCAACCGCGTATCGACGGCCGCGACACCCGCACCGTGCGCCCCATCAACATCCAAACCGGCGTATTGCCGCGCACCCACGGCTCGGCCTTGTTCACCCGTGGCGAAACCCAAGCCTTGGCCGTGGCCACTTTGGGCACTTCACGCGACGAGCAAATCATCGATGCCCTGAGCGGCGAATACACCGACCGCTTCATGCTGCACTACAACTTCCCGCCCTATTCCACCGGCGAAGTCGGCCGCATGGGCTCACCGAAACGCCGCGAAATCGGCCACGGCCGTTTGGCCAAACGCGCGCTGCTGGCCGTGTTGCCCGCGCCGGAAGATTTCAGCTACACCATGCGCGTGGTTTCCGAAATCACCGAATCTAACGGCTCATCTTCAATGGCTTCCGTGTGCGGCGGCTGCTTGAGCCTGTTGTCTGCCGGTGTGCCGTTGAAAGCACATGTGGCCGGTATCGCCATGGGCTTGATTCTGGAAGGCAACAAATTCGCCGTGCTCACCGACATTCTGGGCGATGAAGACCACCTCGGCGACATGGACTTCAAAGTAGCCGGCACCACCGACGGCGTCACCGCGCTGCAAATGGACATCAAAATCCAAGGCATCACCAAAGAAATCATGCAGATTGCCTTGGAGCAGGCCAAAGAAGCGCGTTTCCACATTCTGGGCCAAATGCAGGCCGCTGTAGAAGGCCCGCAAGAGCTCTCTGCCCACGCACCGCGCCTCTACACCATGAAAATCAACCAAGATAAAATCCGCGACGTGATCGGCAAAGGCGGCGAAACCATCCGCGCGCTCACCGCTGAAACCGGCACCGAAATCAACATCGCGGAAGACGGCACCATCACCATCGCCGCCACCAGCGAAGAAGCCGGCAATGCCGCCAAAAAACGCATCGAGCAAATCACCGCCGAAGTGGAAGTGGGCAAAGTATATGAAGGCACCGTGTTGAAAATCTTGGACAACAACGTCGGCGCCATCGTATCTGTAATGCCGGGCAAAGACGGTTTGGTACACATCAGCCAAATCGCCCACGAACGCGTCAACAACGTCGGCGACTACCTGAAAGTCGGCCAAACCGTCAACGTGAAAGCGCTGGAAGTCGACGACCGCGGCCGCGTGCGCCTGTCGATTAAAGCCCTGCTGGAAGCGCCCGAACGCGCCCCGCGTAAAGAACAGCCCGCTGCCGAATAAGCATTGATGCTGTTTTGAATCACAAAGCCGTCTGAAAGGTTTCAGACGGCTTTGTTTTGTTTCAGACGGCCTTGTTTGATTGTGTAGAAACATCCTGCGGATTCGTTATAGTGGATTAGATTTGAACCAGTACAGCGTTGGCTCGCCTTGCCGTACTAGGTGTACTGTCTGCGGCTTCCCGCCTTGTCCTGATTCAAATTTAATCCACTATATCTTTCAAACCGGCGGCCGAGCCTGTCGAAGCCACTTTTGATGGCAAAGCTTCGACAGGTCCAGCCGCTTCTTTTGCCCTACAAACAGCGGTGCGCCAACGCGGGCAGACGCGTGCGTACGCTGCTTAAACGGGCAGGCTCCAGCCGCGCCATCACCACGCCCTCGCCTTCGGGCAACACATCCAGCACTTCGCCCCACGGGTCGATAATCATGCTGTGGCCGAACGTGCGCCGCCCGCTTTCATGCTCGCCGCCCTGCGCCGAAGCCACCAAGTAACACTGGTTTTCCACCGCCCGCGCGCGCAGCAGCAATTCCCAATGCGCCTGACCGGTGGCGTAAGTAAACGCGGCGGGCAGCAACAAGACCTCAAACGGCTGCTGGGCGCGGAAAAATTCGGGAAAGCGCACGTCGTAACATACGCCCGCCGCCACGCCCGTTCCCTCCACCTGCCAATGCGGCACATCCGCCCCCGCCGCGATGGTGTCCGCTTCCTGATAGCGTTCGCCCAAACCCGAATAGCCGAACAGGTGCATCTTGTCATACGCAGCCACGCGGCTGCCGTCACGCCCGTATACCAGCATGCTGTTCAACACCTTGCCCGCTTCGCCGCTCTGCAACGGCACGGTGCCGCCAAACAACACCACGCCGCATTCCCGCGCCGCTTCACTCATGACCGTCTGAAACACACCATTATCCAACGGCTCGGCAAACGCTAATTTGTCGGTGTCTTTCGCGCCCATCAGCGGCCAATATTCGGGCAACAACACCCAATCCGCGCCGCGTGCCGCCGCTTCGCGCACCAAACGGCGCATGGCCGCCACGTTTTCTTCCGGGCGCGTCGATGACACCATCTGCACCGCCGCCGCATGAATTGCCTGCATATCATCGTCCTTTGCTTTTGCGTTTTAATGTGAATTTCATCTAAACCGATACCGCGTTATCCCGCCTCAACAGCCTGTTTAAATTTAACGCACGCTAAGATTTCTTCACCGCCAATCTGCTACACTGGCTGCATGTTTCCCTTATCCTACAAGAAAACCGCCATGAACAAAACCGCTTTGCTTCTGCTCGCCCTCTGTCCCGCCCTCGCACTGGCCGATGTCAATCTCTACGGCAATATCCGCAGCGGCATCACCGTTTCGCAAACCGAAATCGGCGGCCGCAAAACCAGCGGCGCATCGGTAGACGATTTGGGCAGCTACATCGGCATTCGCGGTGCACACCCGATTGGCGGCGGCAACAACGTTATCTGGCAGTTTCAGGAAGACGTGCCTGTCGGCCGCCGCAGCGATTCCCTGCGCGAACATTTCCGCCAACGCAAAGAAGGCAACGACGGCTGGTATGTCGGCGTATCCGATTAAATAAAACACCTGTCGCCATCCGCTATCAAGGCCGTCTGAAACACTGTTTTCAGACGGCCTTGATAGCAATGCATCTCAACCCGCAACCTGCCGCCCAAGCGACCCGACTCGGGCAAGCATCTGACACAATCCCGATTTTTATTAACATTTTCCACCCACAAGAAAACCGTATGTTAAAGGCCGTTTGAACAGAAAAACGATATAAAACATTTCCTTTTCCTCCTCCTTTGGCAGGGTCTTGCCCCATTCCACACCACCCGGCAGAAAAATGTGTGCGACAGTCTTCTTATTTTGACAATTTTTAACTATTCGCCTAATATTTAGTGTTTTTGTTTTCAGACGGCCTGAAATACCCTTTATCGCCGTCTGAGCAATTATTGACTATTAGAACAATGTTTTAAAGAAAGAAGGACCGTATGGAATGGGAATTTAATGGCTATTACACCCTGATTGCCGCCACCATCGTTTTGCTGGTCGGCAAACTGATGGTCAACCGCATCAAATTTTTACAGAATTTCAACATCCCCGAGCCGGTTGCGGGCGGTTTGTTGGCGGCAGTGATTTTGTTTGCGCTGCACTATTTTTACGGCGCCAGCTTCAAATTTGAAAAATCGCTGCAAGACGCCTTCATGTTGATGTTTTTCACCTCCATCGGTCTGAGCGCCGACTTTTCACGCCTGCGCGCGGGCGGTGTCCCGCTGATTGTGTTTCTGGTATTGGTCAGCGTTTTTATTGTGGTGCAAAACGGCATCGGTGTCGGCATGGCATCGGCAATGGGGCTGGATCCGCTTATCGGTCTGATGACCGGCTCGGTCACACTCACCGGCGGCCACGGCACAGCCGGCGCCTGGGGCTCGGTGTTTGAAACCAAATACGGCATCACCGGCGCCACCGGCTTAGGCATGGCCGCGGCCACCTTCGGCTTGGTGGCAGGCGGCCTGATCGGCGGCCCGGTTGCCCGCCGCCTGGTTAACAAAATGAACCGCCCGCGCCTGAGCGAAGCCTCTGTCCGCACCCATCATCCCGACGGCGGCGAAATCATCGACGATCCCTTCGAAAACCGCGACCAACCGCGCCTGATTACCGCCTCTTCAGCGGTGGAAACGCTGGCCATGTTTGCCGTATGTTTGTCGTTTGCCGAAATCATGAACACCTACGTCGGCGGCCTGCCCCAATTCGTATGGGCGCTCGGCGCGGGCGTGGTATTGCGCAATGTGTTGGTATTGGTGTTTAAATTCAACATGTTCGACCGCGCAATCGACGTATTCGGCAATGCCTCCCTGTCGCTCTTCCTCGCCATGGCGCTGCTCAACCTGAAGCTGTGGCAGCTCAGCGGCCTCGCCGGCCCGGTGATTATCATTCTGGCGGTGCAGACGCTGGTGATGGTGCTCTACGCCAC
>CAYVIS010000114.1:0-6705 GCA_964451565.1 uncultured Neisseria sp. | reverse complement strand
TATTTTAATTCTAATCAACTATATTTGTCAGCGCAGGCGCAAGCCGCTTTCGCCGTCGATAATCTGGCTCGGCATTTTGTGTTTGCCGATGCGTCCGCCGATAATCCACACATCGCGGCCAAACTGGCGGCGGACTTCGCGTTCGCTTTTACACGCGCGCTTACCCGCACGGTTGCAGGAGGTAGAAACCAAGGTGCTGTCGAGCATTGCGCATAAGCGACGGGCACCCGCATGAGCGGGCACCCGCACAGCCAGTTTACGGCGGCCTTTACCCCGCAGCAGCGGCGACAAACCCGGATGGGCGGGCAACAGAAAGGTTTTGGCGGCAGGCCAGGTTGCGGCCAACATCGCAGCGGTCGGTGCAGGCAGCGGCTGCAACAAGGGCTGCAATTGCGCCAAATCGGTGCCAATCACAATCATGCCCTTGTGTTGCGGACGCTTTTTCAAGTGCACGAGTTTGCTCAGTGCTCGGGTATGCCGCGGCAGGCAGCCGATACCGTAGCAAGACTCGGTCGGGTAGGCCAGCAAACCGCCACGCTTGAGGTGGTGCAACAACGGACGCCGACAGCCTGCGCCAACAATACGGGGAAATGTTTTCATGAAATATAAAAGGCCGTCTGAAGCCTGCCGCTTATCCGAATCGGCATAAGGGTTTTCAGACGGCCTGTTTGTTTATAGATTAACGGTTGATGGCTTTTGCAGCAATGTCGCGGCGGTATTGCATGCCGTCGAAATGGATTTTTTCCAATGCCTGATAGGCTTTGCTTTGTGCCGCCGCCACATCGTCGCCCAAGCCGACCACGCACAACACGCGGCCGCCACTAGTCAGAATTTCGCCTTGCGCGTCGGCTGCTGTAGCGGCATGGAATACCTTGCCGATTTGGTCGGCTTCAGCCAAGCCGCTGATAACGTCGCCTTTGCGCGGCGTTTCCGGATAATTGGCTGCCGCCAATACCACACCGACGGCGGTTTGCGGATTCCATTCGGCACGGACGGTATCCAACTTACCATCGATGGCGGCAGCCACCAAGTCTACCAAATCGCTGTCGAGGCGGCTCATAATCGGCTGGGTCTCGGGGTCGCCGAAACGGCAGTTGAATTCGATGGTATAGGGAGCACCATCGGCATCAATCATCAAACCCGCATACAGAAAGCCGGTAAACGCGTGGCCTTCGGCTTTCATGCCCGCCACGGTCGGCAAAATGATTTCATTCATAGCGCGCTCGTAAACTGCAGGCGTCACCACCGGCGCGGGGCTGTATGCCCCCATGCCGCCGGTGTTGGGGCCTTGGTCGTTATCAAGCAGGCGTTTGTGGTCTTGGCTGGTGGCCATCGGCAACACGTTGTCGCCGTCCACCATCACGATAAAGCTGGCTTCTTCGCCTTGCAGGAAGTCTTCGATTACCACTCGCGCACCGGCATCGCCCATTTTGTTGCCGAGTAGCATATCGTCGATGGCGGCATGGGCTTCATCCAAAGTCATCGCCACAATCACGCCTTTGCCCGCCGCCAAACCGTCGGCTTTAATCACAATCGGCGCGCCTTTGCCGTCAACATAGGCGTGTGCCTGCGCAGCATCGGCGAAGGTTTGGTATTGCGCGGTCGGAATGCGGTATTTGGCCATAAACGCTTTGGCAAAATCTTTCGAGCTTTCCAATTGCGCTGCATAGCGGCTGGGGCCGAAAATCGGCAGGCCGGCAGCGCGGAAGTCATCCACCACCCCCGCCGCCAACGGCGCTTCGGGGCCGACCACGGTAAACGCAATCTCTTCCTTGCGGCAAAAGTCCATCAAATCGGCATGTGTGCTCAAAGCCACATTTTGCAGTTTAGGCTCGACGGCGGTACCCGCATTGCCGGGAGCCACAAACACGGTATCCACTTGCGGCGATTGTGCCAACTTCCAGGCCAGCGCGTGCTCGCGGCCGCCGCTGCCGATAACGAGTAATTTCATTTAAATTTCCTTACGGGAAAATTGCTGTTTGCGAAGAAAGGATTAAGCTTTAGAATTATAGCTGATTTGGCTCGTTGCAGCAGCCCGAAAACGCTTTCTTTTCAACCGATTCGGAATAATAATGTCAGATTTTGCCAAACTGGTCGAACAATACGGCCCACTCGCCCCAGGTTGGGGCAACCCACGCAGCGGTATCATTTTTATCGGCGACGCGCCGGGTCAACGCGAGCTGCAAACCGGCGAACCTTTTTCCGGCGTCAGTGGCCGCTTTTTCGATGATTTACTGGCCTCTATCCATTTGTCGCGTGATGAGATTTACCTGACCAATGCCGTCAAATTCCGCCCAAACAAACGCGATCCGAACAAACAGGAAATCGCCGCTTTCCGACCATTATTGATGCAGGAACTGCACGATATCCGCCCCAAACTGGTGGTGACCTTGGGGCGCATCAGCCTGAATTGTTTTTTACCGTTGATGAAAATCAGTGATATACACGGACAGGATTTCAAAATCGAGCTTGAAGGCATGATGTTTGTTTTGATGCCGCTCTACCATCCCGCCGCTGCCATGCACAACGGCCAGATGCGGCCGATGTTGAAAACCGATTTTTTAAAACTGGGTGAAGTTTGGCAGCGTTTACAAACATGAATATTGATAAAATACCTGCTTCAAAAGTTTCGGCCTGACACCGCTTTCAAATCAACGCATCCCAACACATCAAGCACAGGCCGTCTGAAAGTTTCAGACGGCCTTTACTCTTATTCCGATGGCACCTCGATTCCCGTATCCACTTCAATCACCCGGGTTTGCCGCCAAGCAGCCACGCAGGCTTCATGATTGGCCAACGGAATGCTCACACGCAGGCGGCAATCCAACTGCAAATCCTGACTGATGATTTCGGCCTTATGCTGCTTGGCAATGCGGATAGCGTCGTTTAAATGCGGATATTCGCAACGCAGAAAAACGGTTTTCTCCACATTTTTCTCTAACACTTGCGCCTGCATCAAAGCAGCGGCGGCTGCGCTTTTATAGGCATTAATCAACCCGGGCACACCGAGCAGCGTGCCGCCGAAATAACGCACCACCACCACCAAAACATCGGTTAACTCCGCCGAATCAATCTGCCCCAATATCGGTCTGCCCGCGCTGCCTGAAGGTTCACCGTCATCGTTTGCCCGAAACTGCATGCCGTCGGTGCCGATACGGTAGGCATAACACCAGTGCCGCGCTTTATGGTGCTGTTCGCGCAAAGTGTCCACATGGGCTTTGACTTCCTCCGCCGTCCGTACCGGATAAGCAAAAGCGATAAAACGGCTGCCTTTGTCTTTAAATTCAGCTTCAATCGGCGCTGCAATGGTTTGATAAGTGGTGACCGGCATAAACAGGATTCCGTTTCGAAAACTTTTATTTTGTGATTTAAAGATTTTATAAACAGGCCGTCTGAAAGAAAACAAACTTTATCCGCTTTCGACAGATAAAGTTTGTTTTGACACAGCTTTCAGTTCCAATACAACAGAACAAGGTTTCACGTGAAACCTTGTTCCTACGCAAACCGATTCAATCCGTGCTTAAAGCTATTCAAAGCACGTTAATCAGCGGCTTTTCAACGTCTGCACCAATTCCGGCACCGCTTCAAACAAATCTGCGACCAAACCATAATCGGCTACATTGAAAATAGCGGCCTCCGGATCTTTATTGATGGCCACCACCACTTTGCTGTCCTGCATACCGGCAGTATGTTGGATGGCGCCGGAAATACCCACGGCAATATACAGCTCAGGCGCCACCACTTTACCGGTTTGGCCGACTTGGATATCGTTCGGCGCATATTCGGCATCCACCGCTGCACGCGAGGCACCAATTGCTGCGCCCAAAACATCGGCCAAAGGCTCCAATACTGCGTTAAACTGTTCGGCACTGCCCAAGGCTCGACCACCGGAAACCACTACTTTAGCCTGAGTAAGCTCGGGGCGATCGGATTGAGTCAATTCGCGACCGACAAAACGGCTCAGGTTTTGCACAGGCATAGCTTCCACGTTTTCCACTGCCGCATTACCGCCTTCGCCCGCTGCCGCAAAAGCAGTAGCACGGAAGCTCAATACCAACTTACCCGCATCGCTTTGTACCGTTTCAAACGCATTACCGGCATAAATCGGGCGCACAAAAGTTTGCGCATCCACCACTTCAGTCAAATCGGAAATCTGCGCCACATCTAACAAAGCCGCCACGCGCGGCAATAAATTTTTGCCGAATGCGGTAGCAGTGGCACCGATATGGCTGTAGCCTTCCGCCAGTTTCACCACCAGCGGCGCCAGCTCTTCCGCCAAGCCTTCGGCATAGTGGGGGGAATCAGCCAACAATACTTTGGCCACACCATCGATTTGTTTGGCTTGATCGGCCACAGCAGCTGCCGCCGCTCCGGCTACCAAGACATGCACTTCACCCAATTTTTGCGCCGCACTGACAGCATGCAGCGTGGCCGCGTTCAATTGTTGGTTGTTGTGTTCGGCAATAATCAATACGCTCATTTCATGCTCCCTCAAATCACTTGGGCTTGGCTTAATTTTTCAACCAATTCGGCAACGCTGCCGACTTTCACACCGGCTTGACGCGGTTTCGGCTCGGCCATATTGACCACTTTCAAACGCGGCGTGATATCCACGCCCAAATCGGCAGGAGTGGTTTTTTCCAACGGCTTTTTCTTGGCCGCCATAATATTCGGCAGTTTGACAAAGCGCGGTTCGTTCAAACGCAAATCGGCGCTGATGACGGCAGGTAGCTTCAAGGCCACCGTTTCTTCACCACCGTCGATTTCGCGTGTTACCGCCACTTCGCCGTCACCCAATTCAACTTTAGAAGCGAATGTTCCTTGCCCGGCATTCAGCAACGCTGCCAGCATTTGTGCGGTTTGGTTGGCATCATCGTCAATCGCCTGCTTGCCCAGCAGCAGCAATTGCGGCTGCTCTTTATCTGCCACCGCTTTCAACAATTTGGCCACCGCCAACGGTTCCAGTTTGGCATCGGTTTCCACATGTACTGCACGGTCGGCACCCATCGCCAGCGCTGTGCGCAAAGTTTCTTCGCATTTTTTCTCGCCCAACGATACGGCAACGATTTCGCTGACCTTGCCCGCTTCTTTCAAGCGCACGGCTTCTTCAACGGCGATTTCGTCAAACGGGTTCATCGACATTTTTACATTGCCGATATCCACATCCGAACCATCGGCTTTCACACGGACTTTTACGTTATAGTCCACCACACGTTTTACGGCGACCAGCACTTTCATGGGCTCTCCTTAAAGCCGGACAGCAATCCGGCTGAAATAATCAATCATTTTGCTGCAGCTTTTACAAAACAGGCTTGCAAACCTGCTTGATAAAAGATGCAGTTTTCTCAAACAATAACCTGAATTATACCCGATAAAACCAATGCTTCCCGCAACCTTTACGGATTTTGATTCAGACGGCCTACCGCTTGGCTTCGATGCATTCGAGCAGCACTTGATACACCGTTTCGGCAGCCGGTATTTTGCCCGCATTACCCAGATTTTGCGCCCAAGCAGAAACCTGTACGCCGGTTTTGGCCGGGTCGGTGTCGGTATAAATCCCCACCACCGGCACATCCAGCGCATTGGCCAGATGCAGCAGGCCGGTATCCACCCCAGCCACCCCTTCGGCATGTTTGAGCAGATAAGCCGCCTGCAACAAATTCATTTTTTCACATACCCGCGCAAACGGCAGCGCCGCCGCAATGCTGTCTGCACGCGCTTTTTCGGCCTCATTACCCCACGGCAGATAAACCGGCGCATTGCTGGCCGCATGCAGTTTTTGCAGCAATTCCAGCCAATGCTGCTGCGGCCACAGTTTGCTGTCGCGGCTGGTAGCATGCAGCGCCACATAATATCGCGGCGGCAAATCGTTCAGACGGCCTGCTTCAGGCACCACCAAACCGAAATGCTGCTCAGACGGCATCCGGTAGCCAAACACCTGCGCAAACAGCGCCCGGTTGCGCCACACTGCGCTTTTCCCTTTTGGTATGGGATAAGTTTTATCATAAAACAACGACGCCCAACGCTCGCGCGCACTATAAGAATCCAGCCCGTGTATCGGCGCATTGGCAGCCTTGGCAAACAGCGCGCTTTTCAGCAGACCCTGACTGTCCAACACATCATCAAAATGATTGCGCAACAGCGATTTTTTCAGGCCGTTGATTTCGCGCCACGTTTCAATCTGTGTTAGCTGCTTGCGCCATTGCCGCCATTTCATCACATGAACCTGCTTCACAAACGGATGCAACCGCGCGATATCAGCAAATCCCGCCTCACACAACCAATGCAGCTCCACTTCCGGACGCATACGCGCCAAATCTTCTATGGCAGGCAGGGTGTGGATTAAATCTCCCATACTGGAAAGGCGTACAAGCAGGGTTTTCATCGGCTGCTCCGTGGTTGACGTTTCACGTGAAACATTGACAAACTATTGATTTTTAACATAATCAGCAATAGCTGCGGCATTTTCCAGCACAATTGCGCCTGCATCCATCATTTCATTCCATGCAGTTTCAACCGTGGCCGGTGCGATACCGCGACAGGCCGCCGCATTTACCAGCACCTGCCAACTGCCGCCTTTCAGTAGCTGCAACACCGTGGTTTTCACGCAATAATCCGTAGCCAAACCGCCCACTATCAAAATCTTGGCGTTTTTACTGTGCAGCCATTCCAAGAGGCCGGTGCTGAGTTTTTCTTCAATATCAT
>CAYVIS010000113.1:0-6798 GCA_964451565.1 uncultured Neisseria sp. | reverse complement strand
AGCGAATGGAACGCCAAAAACCTGTTTACCGGCTGGCGTGATGTCAAACTGAGCGAGCAGGGCCTAGCCGAAGCCGCCGCCGCCGGCAAAAAACTGAAAGAAAAAGGCTATGAATTCGACATCGCCTTCACTTCCGTGCTCACCCGCGCCATCAAAACCTGCAACATCGTGCTGGAAGAGAGCGATCAATTGTGGGTGCCGCAAATCAAAAGCTGGCGTTTGAACGAGCGCCACTACGGCCAGCTGCAAGGCTTGGATAAAAAGCAAACCGCCGAAAAATACGGCGACGAGCAAGTGCACATCTGGCGCCGCAGCTACGACACCCTGCCGCCGCTGCTCGACCCCGCCGACGAATTCTCCGCCCACAACGACCGCCGTTACGCCCATCTGCCTGCCGACGTGGTGCCCGACGGTGAAAACCTGAAGGTAACGCTCAGCCGCGTGTTGCCTTTCTGGGAAGACCAAATCGCGCCTGCCGTTATCAGCGGCAAACGCGTGTTGGTGGCCGCCCACGGCAACAGCCTGCGCGCGCTGGCCAAACACATCGAAGGCATTTCCGACGACGACATCATGGGCTTGGAAATCCCCACCGGCCAACCGCTGGTGTATAAGCTGGACGAAAATCTGAAAGTCATCGAGAAATTCTACCTGTAAGGGTAGATGCGATGCAGCCGTGGCGGCGTCCGGGTCGGTTTGTCCGCCGGGACGCCGCCACGGTTTTATAGTTGATTAGGTTGAACCCATACAGCGTTGGCCTGCCTTGTTTGGATTCAACCTAATCAACTCTATGTTTTCAAGCCCGTTTGAGGCATGATTCGCCCCATTTTTCCCTTAAAGCCCGCCGCATGAATCCACCCGCCACCGACCCGAGCGAACAACGCAAAGGCCTGCTCTACGCACTCGCCTGCTACCTGATTTGGGGGCTGTTTCCGCTTTACTGGTATCCGCTTACCCACAGCGCCATCAGTGCCGACCAATTGTTGGCGCAGCGCATCGTGTGGTCGGCGCTGTTTTCCGTGGCGGTGTTGTTTGTGTTTCGGCAGCAGCACGTATTTTGGGCGGCGCTGCACGAGCGCAGGCTGCTGCTCACCTTCACCGCCTCGGCGTTTGCCATTTCGATGAACTGGCTGGTGTATTTGTGGGCGATTACCCACAACCATGTGCTCGATGCCAGCCTCGGCTACTTTATCTCGCCGCTGTTCAGCATCTTGCTGGGGCGGGTGTTTTTCAACGAACGCCTCAACCGTATTCAGATGGCCGCAATTGCCTTGGCGGCGGTTGGTGTGTTGTGGCTGGCCGTTCCTGCCGGGCAAGTGCCGTGGGTGGCGCTGCTGCTCACGCTCAGCTTCGGCATCTACGGGCTGCTGCGCAAAACCACGCCCTTGGCCGCGCTGCCGGGCATGGCGCTGGAAACGCTGCTGATGCTGCCCTTTGCTGCTGCCTATCTGCTGTGGACGGCGTATAGCGGCCACCTTGTGTTTGCAGAACTGCCGCCGCTGCCGCTGGCCATCCTCATCGGTTCGGGTGCAGCCACCACCATCCCGCTGCTGCTGTTTGCCAGCGGTGCCCGACGGATTTCCCTGAGCAACCTCGGCATCATCCAATACGTGTCGCCCACCTGCCAGCTGCTGCTCGGGCTATTGTTGTTTGACGAAGCGTTTGATTGGACGCGTTTTGTCGGCTATCTGTGGGTGTGGTTCGGCGTGGCGGTGTATTTGTTCGGCATTTGGCGGCAGCAGGGGAAACGACGGGCGGTGTAGGGATTGGGAAAGGTAAAGGCCGTCTGAAACAAGTGTTTCAGACGGCCTTTTATAGCGGATTAAATTGAACCAATACAGCGTTGGCTCGCCTTGCCGTACCAGGTGTACTGTCTGCGGCTCTCCGCCTTGTCTGGATTCAACCTAGCCCACTATAGTTTGATTTCTTTAAAGCTGGAAGCGCCCGCGTTTAATCTGCAAGCCGCCCGCCTGCAATTGCGCGGCCAGGCCGTGGTTGCGCAGCGCGTGGGTGAGCGCGACAGCCAGGCCGTCGGCGGCATCCGATTGCGGCGTACCCGAGAGCGAGAGCATCTGCACCACCATGTGCTGCACCTGTTCTTTCGCCGCCTTGCCCTTGCCCACCACCGCCTGCTTCACCTGCAGCGCGGTATATTCAAACACCGGCAAATCGTGCATCACCAGCGCCGCCAGCGCCGCGCCGCGCGCCTGCCCCAACATCAGCGTGGCGGCAGGGTTGACGTTGACAAACACCTGCTCGATGGCGGCCTGATGCGGCTGATAAGTGCGCACCACTTCGTCGAGATGGCGCACAATCACGCTGATGCGCTCGGCCAGCGGCGCGTTGGGCGGGGTTTTGATGCAACCGGAGGCCACATAATGATGTTCGCGCCCGCGCACGTCGATGACGCCGAAACCGGTGACGCGGCTGCCGGGATCGATGCCGAGGATGCGGGTGGGAATTTGCTGCATGAGGGGCTTTCAGACGGCCTGAGATGAAAGTGTGGATTATAACAGGCTGCGGCTTGGCAAACATGTGCGACATGGTTTCGGAGTCGGCGATATTGTCGGAGCAAATGGTTTCAGACGGCTTTTATAGTGGATTAGATTTGAATCAGGACAAGGCGGGGAGCCGCAGACAGTACAGCTAGTACGGCAAGGCGAGCCAACGCTGTGCTGGTTCAAATCTAATCCACTATATGCTTAAATCCAGCGGATGATGTAGATTTTTATGGCATAAGATGGCAAATTGGCGTCATTAAGAAAGGGTGGGAATGATGGCAGAGCAACTGACGATAGCAACGGCAATTGCCCACAGGCGGTTTGAAGTGGCAGGCAAGGCGGGCGAAGCTGTGCAAATATTCATTGGCAAGCCGACGCAATATCATCAGGATGAATGGCGTTGTGCTTATCGAATTGTCGGGGCGGGACGGGATTTGAATTTCGAAATTGCCGCTATCGACAGCATTCAGGCCTTGCAATTGGTTTGGTCTGCGATTGACAGCGCAATCATCGGGGCGGATCTGTCATTATTGTGGGACGGCGATAAAAATCTGGGGCTGGTGTTGAAATAAATCTTTGGAAGATTGGCGGTTGCGGCAGCCCGACTATCTGGATTGTCGGGTCGAGCCCGACAATGACGGGTTTATTGGCTATTTTCAAGGAAGAATGTATTTTGCAAAGGCCTCGGCTTGGTTATGTGTCAAACCACTCAAGACGGCTGCACAAAAGCTGAAGGCCGTCTGAATGCAGCAAATGCGTTCAGACGGCCTGAGTTTTTTCAATTACCGTTATGCCCAAATACCGGCCAGGTTCAGCAAAAACAACACGGCAAAGCCTGCCAGATAAACCAAGCCGACGATAGACCACACGTTCATCAGCGGGGAAACGGCGTGTTTGTGGGTGCCGCGCACGAGGCGGTAGTTGAGCCAGGCAAACACGGGCGCGGTGAGGAAGGCGGAAATCATGGCGAATTTCAGCAGCTCGGCCAGCGCGCTGTTAAACCACAAAATCAAGGCCAAGCCGGAAAACACCGACCAGCAGGTCCACAGCGTCACCGAGCGGGTGCTGCGCTGCTTTTGGCGCACAATCAGGCGCAGAGCTTCGGCATTGATGCGGCCGTAGCCGTCGGCCACGGTGAGGGTGGTGCCGAACATGCAGGCAAAGGCGATAAAGGCCACCAGCAGGCGCGACCAATCGCCGATGGTGCGCGCATACATGTCGATTAACTGCCCCACATACGCGCCGCCGGTGAGCTTCACTTCCTCGCCGTTGCCGTGTTGCACCAATACGCCCAAGGCCAGGAAAATCAGCGCCAACACCGCCGACACGATAAAGCCGACGTTGAAGTCGAACATGGCGTCTTTATAATTGGTGGGCTCGAGTTTCTGCTTGGCGGTGACCCACATCGAATTGATGGCGGTCACTTCCATCGGCGCGGGCATCCAGCCCATCAGCGCGATGATGAAGCCCAATGAAGCCATGTTCCACGGCGAAGGCTCGATAAAGTCGGGCAGCATCTGCGCGCCGCGCGAAGCGGCGATTGCCACCGCCGCCACCGTGGCCAGCGTGAGGCTGATCATAATCAGCTTGGTGATGCGGTCGAGCGCGCGGAAGTGGCCGAACAGCAGAATCAGCAGCGTGGCCGCCATCACCACCACCGACAAAGCGTTGACCGACAAGGGCAGCGCGGGCAGCGCATTTTTCAGAATCACCGCGCTGAGCAGCGCCACCGCGCCGGTGCTGATGGTGGCGGAAAACACCGTCAGCGCGGCCACTACCCACAGATAGAGGCGGCTTTTTTCGGTGTAGCCTTCCAGCAGGCTTTTGCCGGTGTCGAGCGTATAATGAGCGCTGAAACGGAAAAACGGGTATTTCAAAAGATTGGCCAGCACAATAATCACGGCCAACTGCCAGCCGTAGAGCGCACCGGCCTGAGTGGAGGCAATCAGGTGCGAGCCGCCCACTGCCGCCGAAGCCAGCAGAATGCCCGGCCCCAACGCGCGCAGGCGGCTTTGCCAGCTGGATGCGCTTTGCGCGGCGGAATCAGTTTGCGTCTGCATAAATAAAACCTTCTTCTTTTTTGATGATAAACAGCCGTTTCAGACAGCCTGATAGAATTAAGCGGCATCTTAGCGTAAATTAACACTTAATGCCGCAGAGTGGCTGTCACAAAAATTCAACAAACTGTTTGATTTTGGAGAAAACGTTCTTTAAAAATAAAGTTGGGAAATAAAATAGCAAAATAGGCAATCACAGCGCTTTACTATCGCTTTTTGTCCATTTTGTCTAAATTGGTATTTATAGTGGATTAGATTTGAATCAGGACAAGACGGGGAGCCACAGACAGTACAGCTAGTACGGCAAGGCGAGCCAACGCTGTACTGGTTCAAATCTAATCCACTATATGTTGCCGATAACAGGCATGTTTGCTTTTTCACCGCAGACATCAAACCAAAAAAACCGCACGGCAAAGCGTGCGGCTTTTTTCAAAGGTGCGGCGTTTAAGACAGTAAGCCCGCCAGTTGCAGCAGAAACAATACCGCAAAGCCCACCAGATAAAGCAGACCCAGCCAGGAAAACAGCATCAGCGGACGGCTGATTTTGTGTTGCGCGCCGCGCGCCAGCATCAGGTTGAGCCAGGCAAACACCGGCGTGGTGAGAAAGGCGGTAATCATGGCGAATTTCAACATCGGCGCCAGTGAGCCTTTGAAAAACAGGATCACCACCATACCGGCGATACAGCCCAATACAATCCAGATATTCAGCGCGCGGATGCTGTATTCCCGTTCTTTTTTCAACAAGCGGAAAGCCTCGGTATTGGCGCGCGAATAGCCGTCGGTGGCGGTGAGGGTGGTGCCGAACATGCAGGCAAACGCAATAAAAGCCACCAGCCAGCGCGACCATTCGCCGATGGTGCGCGCATACATATCAATCAGTTGCGCGATATAGGCCGGCCCCGCCATTTTCACTTCTTCGCCGCTGCCAAACTGCACCAGCGCCCCCAGCGCCAAAAATACCACCGCCAGCAGCGCCGAGCCGATGTAGCCGACGTTGAAGTCAAACAGGCCGTCGCGGTAAGACACATGGTCGAGCTTGCGCTTCACCGATACCCACAGCGAATTGATGGCAGAAAACTCAATCGGCGCGGGCATCCAGCCCATCAGTGCGATGATGAAGCCCAGCGACACCAGGTTCCACGGTGAGGGCGGCACAAAATCGGGCGCAGGCGCCACGCCGCCGCTGGCTGCCGCAATCGCAACGGCGGTGACAGTGGAGGCGGTGAGCGCAATCATGATGATTTTAGACACTCCGTCCAAAGCGCTGTATTTGCCTGCCAGCAACACCAGCAGCGTCACCGACAATACGCCGCCTGCCAAATAATTGATGCCGATTTGCGGCAGCATAAAGCTCAGAATTGCTGCCGTAATCAGCGCTACCCCGGCCACATTCACCACGGTGGCAAAAATATTCAGGATGAAAAATGCCCACAAATAAGCCGGATTTTTATCACGGTAGCCCTCCAGCAGGCTTTTGCCGGTGTCGAGCGTGTATTGTGCGCCGAAGCGGAAAAACGGATATTTAAACAGATTGACCAAGATAATAATCGCCGCCAATTGCCAGCCGTAAATCGCACCGGCCTGGGTGGAGGCGATAATGTGCGAGCCGCCGACCGCAGCCGAGGCCATCAACACGCCGGGGCCGATAGCTTTGAAACGGGATTGCCAGGTAGAGCGCGGCTCTGCTTGCGGAGTAGGGGAAGTGGAATTCATATAATCAGACAGTTGCAGGTGACAAGATGTCGAATTATAAGTGGCGAAACGGCAGATGTATAGGTTTGGAGGCTATTTTTTAGACTTTGTTGTATTTGCGTGTGCTTTTTTGGACAAATTCAGTCTAAAGGCCGTCTGAAAGCGCTTGTGGTGAGCTTGTCGAAGGGTTCAGACGGCCTTTGATGATTGGGGCAGATAGATAAAGCCTGAGACCTTTACAAAATGACTATGTGAATCATCGCCAACACTCAATTCCGTCATTCCGGCGCAGGCCGGAATCTATTTTCCATTTGAAGCTGCTTTAAAATCAACAAGCTGAATTTCGGCAACTGGATTCCGGCCTGCGCCGGAATGACGGGTTTATTGGCTATTTTCAAGGAAAAATATATTTTGCAAAGGTATCAGGCCGTCTGAAAGCGCTTGTGGTGAGCTTGTCGAAGGGTTCAGACGGCCTTTGATGATTGGGGCAGATAAATAAAGCAAAATAGCGGCTTGCTCATCCCTTGATGAAACTAACGCCAATTTTGCGC
>CAYVIS010000112.1:0-6823 GCA_964451565.1 uncultured Neisseria sp. | reverse complement strand
GATTCTTCGTCGGCAGCCCAAGCGTTCATCACGAAAGTGTCGTTTACGGATACGCACAAGATGTCGTCAACGCCGTTTTCTCTGAATGCTTTGGCCAGCTCGTTGTAGCGCGGCAGGTGGCTGGATGAGCAGGTGGGGGTGAAGGCTCCCGGCAGTGAGAATACCACTACTTTTTTGCCTTTAAACAATTCATCGGTGGTCACGTCTTTCCAGCTGTCGCCGACGCGGGTGTGGAAGGTGCAATTGGGGATTTGTTGACCGGTGCGATCTACTAAAGCCATTTCTGATTCTCCTGATTGAAAGGGGGGGTGTTAAAAACAATGGAGCTATTCTAGCCCGCTTGCGATGATTTGTATAATTTATAGTTCAAATTATATCTATAATAAAAAACTATTTCATTACCCGCCACGGCGGGGTGAATTTTATCGCATCACATCATTAACCATGAGGGCGGCTGTTGAAAAAACAAGCCCGGGTTCAGACGGCCTGTGTGCACGCTGTTGCCGGGTTAATGTGCGGCGGTTTGCGCATCATCGGCGTCATGCTCGGGCGTGTAAATATTGTTGAGCGGGCTGTCTTCCATTACTTTTTGGCGGACAAACTGCTCGGCCATGTCTTTCAGGGCGTAGCGGTCTTTTCCCGAGTGTCCGCCGGTGCGGATGGGCTCGGCAAAGTCGGCGCGGATGTGCAGCTCGGGCATGGACACGATGCGCCAGAGTGATTTAAACAGATTCATGCTACCGGCGTATGACGGCTCGGTGGTGCGCTTGCCGTGATGATCGTAATAACGAAGCGATATCGGCTGGATGGTGGCGTCGCTGTCGATGGCGGCCTGAAACAGCGCGGCTTTAAACGGAATCACGTCTATGCCCAAAGTGGTTTTGGCTTCGGGAAAAAAGCTGACGTTGCGCCCTTGGCCGAGCGCTGCGGCGATGGCGGTGTTGGTCGGGCCGATTTCTTTGCGGGCGCTGCGGTTGATGAATACCGTGCCTGCGTTGATGCCCATTTTACCGAGCACCGGCCAATCGCGGATTTCCTGTTTGGCGATAAAGCTGGCGGGATAAAGCGCGCTCATGGCGAAAATATCCAGCCAGGAAACGTGGTTGGCCACCACCAGCGTGCCTTGCTCTTTTTGGTGGCCGTCGGGCATGTGTACGTCCAGTTTGATGCCGAGCGCATCGAGGCAGCCGGTACCGAGGTCGGTCAGGGCGCGGTTGCGCTGGGTGTCGTCGTTGCCGTCGATACTGCTCAAATCGCGGCCTGTGCGCCAAAGCCAGGCGGCCATGCGGGCGAGGCGGGTGAGGCGGACGGTGAGCGGTGCTTTTTGTTTGGACATGGTGATTCTGAAATTAGTATTTTTAATCTAATCGGGCATTATATTACAACTGCCCGTGCGGCGCAGGTAAAGATGTTTCAGACGGCCTGTTTTTTATGGAAGGCCGTCTGAAACTATTTCTGACAATGCGTGCAGTAAAACGTGCCGCGTTGGCCGATGGTTTCTTTGTGAATCAGGCTGCCGCATTCGGGGCAGGGCTGGTTGTGGCGGCCGTAGACGCTGTATTCCTGCTGGAAATAGCCGCTTTGGCCGTCGCTGTTGACGAAGTCGCGCAGGGTGCTGCCGCCGGTGGCGATGGCGCGCTGTAAAACGGCTTGAATGGTTGCCACCAGCAGGGTGCATTCTTCGAGGCTGACTTGGTTGGCGGCGCGCCTGGGTGAAACGTGTGCTTTAAACAGGCTTTCGTTGGCGTAGATATTGCCCACGCCCACCACCACGGCGTTATCCATCAGGGCGAGCTTGACAGCACGTTTTTGTTTGCGCAGCTTGTCATGCAGATAATCGGCGTTGAATTCGGGCGACAATGGTTCGGGGCCGAGCGCGGCGAGCAGGGGATGGTGTTCGGGCGCTCCGGCAAACCACAAAATGGCGCCGAAACGGCGCGGGTCGTGAAAACGCAATACCGTACCATCGGCAAAGGCGAAGTCGGCATGGTCGTGTTTGCCGGGCTTGCCGATGCGTTCGTCGCCGTCGGTGAAAATGCGCAGGCTGCCCGACATACCCAGATGAATCAGCAATATGCCTGCGGGGAACCGAATCAGCAGGTATTTGGCGCGACGCGTGCATTCGAGCACGGTTTGGCCTTGCAGGGTTTGCGCCAAATCTTCGGGAATACGCCAGCGCAGTTTGGGCTGGCGGATGGTGGTTTGGCACACGGTTTGGCCGTGGATGTGCGGGCTGATGCCGCGCAGGGTGGTTTCGACTTCTGGCAGTTCGGGCATGATGGTTCGCAGGGTAATATAGTGGATAAAATTTGAATCAAGACAAGGCGGCGAGCCGCAGACAGTATACCTAGTACGGCAAGGCGAGCCAACGCTGTATGGGTTCAAATTTAATTCACTGTAACAGGCAATAAGTGCCGACAATGTGACAGATAAGGACGGATACGCTGCTTTTAAACAGAGGCCGTCTGAAAAATATTCAACAGCCTGCTCCGGTCTTTCAGACGGCCTCACGGTAATGGCAGTAGCGTTGGGCCAGGTCATACAGAATCATGGCGGTGAGCCCCCAGATATCGTAGTGCAGATAGGGCAGCACCGGCACGTCGAGCGTGCGGTTTTGGTAGGTGAATGTGCGGCTTTGGTAATGTTGCGGCTGCAGGGCGAGGTCGAGCGGCAGGTAGAAAATTTCGGCTACTTCGTCGCTATTGGCCTGCGTGGGCGGGTTGGTTTCGCATAGCGCGGGCACGGGCGATACGGCGTAGCCCGAAGGCGTGTAATAAGGCGGCAGTTGCGGGAAGGTCTGCCAGTGGGCGGCGGCGATGCCGGTTTCTTCGGCGGTTTCGCGCAGGGCGGTGTGCACCAAATCGGTGTCGGACGAGTCGCGCCGCCCGCCCGCCAAGGCAATTTGGCCGGTGTGGTGGCGCAGGGTGTCGGCGCGGCGGGTGAGCAGAATCTGCCATTGCGCGTTGCGGTATACCGCCGCCAGCAATACGGCGGCTTCGTGATGGCGGCCGTTTTGCAGAATGCGGTTGCGTTGCTCGCCCAGCGTTGCGGGATAAGCGGCGGCATGTTTGAAAAAGCGGGCCAATTCGGTCGGGGTCATAGGCGGGCGGGGAAGCGGATGATGGCACTATGTTAATCCAGCTCGGACGCGCTGACAATTTGCCCGACAGATAAACAGGCCGTCTGAAAAGGGGCGCGCAGTTTTTTAAGCTTGGGTAAATGTGTGGCCGCGGCAGATGCGCGGCATCAACAAAGGCGCGGGCTTGTGATAAAGTAGCGCGTATTCCGGCAGCCCGATCGCTGACTGCCTGCCGGTGGAATCCGACAACACCCGAAAGCCGAGGGCTATTTTATGTTTTTTGGGACAACACGCATCCGTCCGCTGGTGCTGGCTTTATTATTGAGCTGCAGCATCGGTGCGCATGCCGCCAAAGCGGGCAAAACCGAAACCTTGCCGCAAGACTGGAAAACCATCACCAAACCGAGCCGTTACAGCGCCGAAGAAAAAGCTTCGGAATATGAGCGGCGCGGGTTGATTGTCAACCGTGCTAACGATTTGTTTACCTTGCTGGGCGGCGAAATGGCGCTGCAAAAAGGCGAGGCGGGTACGGGGCTGGCAACTTATATGCTGATGCTCGACCGCACCAAAGACCCCGAAGTGGCGGAGCGGGCGATGGAAATGGCGGTGTCGCTGCACGCTTATACGCAGGCCGAAGCGATTTATCAAAAATGGCGCGAAATCGAGCCGGTGCCGGGTGCGGCACAAAAGCGCATGGCGTGGACGCGGGCGCTGGTGTCGGGCGAAACCGATGAAGCTACCCGCAATTTGAACGATGTGCTGGCCGATGCCAATGAAGTGCAGGTGAAACGCATTTTCCTGCTGCTGGCGCAGATGAGCGTGCAGCAGCAAAATCTGGCCGCCAAGGCGGGCAAGGCGGTGCACCGTGCTGCGCGTAAATATCCGGAAATGCCTGAAGCGGCAATCGCCGATGCGGTGTTCAGCGCCCAAAACGGTAAGGAAAAAGATGCGGTGGCGGCTTTGCAGCGATTGGCCAAACTGGATGCCGAAATCCTGCCGCCGACCGAGCTGACCCTGCGCTTGGTGGCGCAGCGCAGCCCCGAAGCGCTCAACCGTTTTTTTGCCGAAACCGACACACAAAACCTGTCGCCCGTTTGGCAGGAGCTGGAAATCAGCAGCCTGATTGCCTCCGGGAAAATGGAACAGGCCTACAGCCGTCTGCAAGTCCTGTTGAACCAAAACCCGAATGCCGACCTGTATATCCAAGCCGCGCTGCTTTCGGTGGCGCGGGAAGACGATTTGTCGGTAGTCAACGGCAATCTTGAAAAAGCCTATACCTACGGCACGCAGGAGCAGCAAAGCCGTGCCGCCATTATCGGCGCCATGCGCAATGCTGATGGCAAAGCCTATCCGCAGGCGCGCGCGTGGGCGGATAAAATCAGTGCGCCGGAATATGCGTTCGACAAAGCCGTGTTGCGCGCATCATTGGAAGCCGAGCAGGAAAACTGGCGCAATGCTTTGGCGGAAACCAGCCGCGCCCGCAGCCTGCCCGAGCAGCAGGGGCGTTTTTTCAGCGCCAACGATTTGCTGCGCGTGCATCTGTTTGCCGTGTCGAAGCAAGACAATCCGCAACAGGCGTTGGCCGAGCTGAACCGTTTGGCCGCTGATGCGCAGAAGCAGCCGGAAATGCAGGAGCAGTTGGGCGATATTATTTACCAGCGCGGTATGCTTTATGCCGATAAGTTGCAACAGCCGGAAAAAGCGGTGACAGATTTGCGCCGCTATCTGGATTTGAATCCGGGCAGTGCCAATGGCATGAATGCCTTGGGATACACAATGCTGTCGCTGCCCGAATTCGATATGGATGAAGCCTTCGGGCTGATTCAGACGGCCTATCAGATGGAGCCGGAGTCTGCCGCCATCAACGACAGTTTGGGTTGGGCTTATTACCTCAAAGGCGATGCCGCTGCGGCGCTGCCTTATCTGCAATATGCGTTTGAGCAATATCCCGATGCCGAAGTGGCGGCGCACTTGGGTGAAGTGTTGTGGAAGCTGGGCGAAGAAGCGCGGGCAAAAGACGTGTTTGCCCAAGGCTTGAAAATGGACGGCAATACGGCCTTGCTGAAGCGTACCATCCAGCGTTTGGGCGTGAAGCAGCCCGCTGTGGTGAAGAAAAAGTAAACGGCAGCACAGCAGCGTTATCGTCAGGCCGTCTGAAAAATAAGGCCGTCTGAAAAGAAAGTTGGCAGGCTTTCAGACGGCCTATGATTGAGATGATTCAAACAGGTTGGAATATGATGAAAAATATGGTTTCTAAAGGGTTGTTGTGCGGCGCGGCCGTGTTGTTGGCCGCATGTGCGCAAACCCGCCTCGCGGGCACGGAAAGCTGGCGGGCGCAAACCGACATCGCCGATTTTGCCGCCGAAGGGCGCTTGGCGGTGAAGATGAATGAAAAAGGCTCATACGCCAATTTCGACTGGACGTATCAAAACCAGGTGCAAACCATTAATGTCAACACGCCGCTGGGCAATACGCTGGGGCAGCTCTGCGAAGACAGCCAGGGCGTGTTGGCGGTCGACAGCAAAGGGCAGCTTTATCAGGCAGGTTCGGCAGAAGAATTGAGCAGCCGGCTGTTGGGCTTTGCCCTGCCTGTGCAGTATCTGAATGTGTGGGCCAACGGCCAATGGGTGGGGAATGCGCCCCACAAGCTGCTGCCCGACGGGCGTTTGCAGCAGTTTGAGTGGACGGTGTCGCGCACGCTGAATGCCGACGGTTCGCCCCGTGTTTTGCTGCTCGAAAGCCCGAAGCTGACCTTGCGGCTGGTGTTCGATCAAATGGCGGCGGTGGCGGCTGATGCCGCTGCGCCGGGACAATGTGCGGCACGCGGGTAGGCAAAATGGCGAACACTATTCCTGCGCATGCCCGTGCGTTTGCCGCACCGGCCAAGCTGAATCTGGATTTGCGCATCACCGGCAGGCGCGATGACGGCTATCACGATTTGGAAAGCATTTTCTGCCTGATTGGCCTGTATGACACCGTTTATCTGTCGGTGCGTGAGGATGCGCGGATTGTGTTGCATACGCCTGCAGAAGGAGTGTTGCCCGAGCAGGATTTGACTTATCGGGCGGCGCTCGCTTTGCAGATGCATGCCGATTGTGCGCTGGGTGCGGATATCTGGTTGGAAAAACGCATTCCGATGGGCGGCGGACTGGGCGGCGGCAGCTCGGATGCGGCCACGGTGTTGGTGGCGTTGAACCATTTGTGGCGCTGCGGCCTGCCGCGCGAAACGCTGATGGCCATCGGCCTGAAACTGGGGGCGGACGTGCCGTTTTTTATTTTCGGCAAAAGCGCGTTTGCCAAAGGAGTGGGCGAGCAGTTGCGCGAAATTACCATACCGAAGCAATGGTATGTAGTGGTCAAGCCGCCCGTGCACGTCGCCACGGCTGCAATTTTTTCCCACAAAGGCTTGACACGTGATTCCAAACCCAGCATAATGCCGACTTTCCAATCGCTGCAGCCCTTTCGAAACGATATGCAGGCGGTAGTGTTGGATGCGTATCCCGAAGTTTTAGAAGCTTACCAAAAGCTCGGTAAATATGGCAAAGCGTTGATGACCGGTTCTGGTGCCTGCCTGTTTGTTGCTTTTGATGCCGAAACGGATGCGGAAGCTGTATACAGCCGGATTTCAAATGAATATGAAGCATATTGTGTGGAAGGAATTGACCGCCACCCGTTGCTTGATATTTAAGGTTTGAAGTGTTGGGGAGTCGTCAAGCGGTTAAGACACTGGATTTTGATTCCAGC
>CAYVIS010000111.1:0-6931 GCA_964451565.1 uncultured Neisseria sp. | reverse complement strand
CGGCACCGGCGGCGAAGGTCATGCGGCTGCTGGCTTTGTGGGTGATTTCCACGCGCTCGCCGTCGGTGGCAAACAGCGCGGTGTGGTCGCCGACGATGTCGCCCGCGCGCACGGTGGCAAAGCCGATGGTTTGCGGGTCGCGCGCGCCGGTGTGGCCTTCGCGGCCGTAAACGGCGCATTGTTTCAAATCGCGGCCGAGCGCGTCGGCAATCACTTCGCCCATGCGCAGCGCGGTGCCGCTGGGGGCGTCGACTTTGTGGCGGTGGTGGCCTTCGATGATTTCGATGTCGTAGCCTTCGTTGAGCACGCGGGCAACGGTGTCGAGGATGTGGAAAGTGAGGTTGACGCCGACGCTGAAGTTGGCGGCAAACACGATGGCGGTTTGCTCGGCTGCGGCCTGAATGGCGGCTTTGCCTGCATCGTCGAAGCCGGTGGTGCCGATAATCAGCTTCACACCGGCGGCGGCGCATTTTTCCAAGTGGGCAAGCGTCGGCTCGGGGCGGGTGAAGTCGATTAACACGTCGCTGGCGGCCAATACGGCATCAATGTCGCTGCTGACGGCCACGCCGGTTTTGAGGCCGAGCGCGAAACCGGCGTCGAGGCCGAGCGCGTCGGAGCCTGCGTGTTCGAGTGCGCCGCTCAACACGGCATCGGGATGTTGGTTGACGGCTTCAATCAACACGCGCCCCATGCGGCCGTTGGCGCCGGCAATGGCGATTTTCAATGGGTTCATACGGATTCCTGCTTAGGGGTTGGCAATCGGCGCGGGTTGCGGCTGAATCGGGCGGTATTGGGCGGCGGCGTCTCGCACCGCATCGGCCTGTTCGGCCTGTAATTGCTGGATGGCATACTCAATCGCATTGCCTTCCGCGCGCGCCAGTTGGTCGTCGGCGAAGAAGAGGGTGAGCGTGCGCTGGTCTTCAATCACGCCGTTGCGGGCGATGTTGTAGGTGTAGTCCCAGCGGTCGGCATGGAAGGGGTCGCGCAGCAGCGGTGTGCCGAGCAGCAGCTGCACTTGGTCGCGGCTCATGCCGGGTTGCAGCGAGGCAACGGCGCGGGCGTCAAGCTGGTTGCCCTGCACCACTTGGAGTTTGTAGGAAGGAAAATTGGAAACGCGCTCGGCGGAGCAGGCGGCCAGACCCAGCAGGGCGGCCAGAGCAAGGCATAAGGGTTTGTTCACGGTTTTACCTTTCGGGGATGATGAGGTTGGGCATCAGTATGCCTGAATGGTTCCGAAATGGCGACTGCGCGGCGGTTGTGTGGCGCAAATCATTCGGTTTGGGGCTTTAATTGAAAACCTTTATCATCTGATAGTGGGCAAAGCGGTTAAAAATGCGTATTATAGCGATAATTACACCACACGGGTATGGAAACCATTATGGAAAGCAATATTGCACAATTGAAAGACAGCGGCCTCAAAGTGACCGGCCCGCGCCTGAAAATTCTGGATTTGTTTGAAAGCCACGCGGAAGAGCATTTGAGTGCGGAAGACGTTTACCGCATCTTGCTCGACGAGGGCATCGAAATCGGTGTCGCCACCATCTACCGCGTGCTCACCCAATTCGAGCAAGCGGGCATTTTGCTGCGCCACCATTTCGAAACCGGCAAAGCGGTGTATGAGCTCAACACCGGCGGCCACCACGACCACATCGTGTGCGTGAAATGCGGCATGGTGACCGAATTTCACAACGATGAAATCGAAAAACTGCAAGACAAAATCGCCGAAGAAAACGGCTACCGCATCGTCGATCATGCGCTGTATATGTATGGCGTGTGCGGCGATTGTCAGAAAAAAGACAAACGCTGATTGCTTAAGATAAGCTTCGGTCTTTTTCGCAGCTCTGTTCAGACGGCCTGATTGCATGATTAGGCCGTCTGAATCACGTCTGTAGCCGGAGGCCGTCTGAAGACGGATGATGATGGACATTCCCCGCCTAAACCCCGCAAACCTCGATTTCCCCGACATCGCACAAGCCATCCGCCTGCGCGACGGCTTGGTGGCCGTCGGCGGTGATTTGCGCCCCGATCGCTTGTTGGCAGCTTACCGGCAGGGCATTTTTCCGTGGTATTCAGACGGCCAACCGATTTGCTGGTGGGCGCTGGCGCCGCGCACGGTGCTTTATCCCGAAAAATTGCATATCGGCCGCTCGCTCGCCAAAACCCTGCGCAACAAGCCCTATGCCGTCACGCTCAATCAAGCTTTCGACACCGTTATTCGCGCTTGCGCCGCTGTGCCGCGGCAAGGACAGGGCGGCACCTGGATTACCGCTGCGATGCAGCAGGCTTATTTGAAGCTGCACCAACTCGGTCACGCGCATTCGTTTGAGTGCTGGTATCCCGATGATGAAGGCCGTCTGAAACTGGCGGGCGGCTTATACGGCGTGCAAATCGGGCGTGTGTTTTACGGCGAATCGATGTTTGCCTTGCAAAGTGATGCTTCCAAAATTGCTTTTGCCTGCGCCGTACCTTATTTGGCGGATTGCGGCGTGAAACTCATCGACTGTCAGATGGACACCGAACACTTGGCGCGTTTCGGCTCGGAGAATATTGAATTCGACACTTTTCAGACGGCCTTGCGGGATTTGACTGCACAAACGTTGGCACAACCGCTTCAACGCGGGCTGGTTTGTTTTAATAAAATTGACATATCCGTGGCGTAGCATCGAACTCCCATACCCGTATGTTGAGGCAGTATTGCGTCATGACAGAATCGAAAGAAACGATGGCAAGCGACATCACCCACCCGTTGATTGAACAGTTTCAAGCCAATTGCGAGAAACTTCTGCACGAGATGGCCGCCTATCTGCATGAGGTTGTCAGCGGTAAGAGCATTCCGCAGCGGCAGGGCAAAGTGGCCGATCGGGTGGTTGCGGTGTTTTTCGAATATCAATTTGATGATTTCGATATGTTGTTTTGGCTGGCAAATCCGCAGGGCAAACCGATAAAGCGGGTTGAGCCGCTTCCCAAAGCGCCGAATCCGTATCACGGCATTGACGATGCGGATTTGGAAGAGCGCCTGCTTACGGCCGGTTTGAAAGATGAAGATGTGGACGATTGCATCTGGGCATATCACCACGAGCTGACAACCCGTTTTGAAGCCTGGTTTTTCCGTTGCTGGAAAACCGTGGCCGCAGCGAAAGAGGCGATTGTGCCGGCTTATTTTTCCGTGCACGACACTTTATACTATACCGATTTGGCAACGTTTGAAGAAATCCGTGCCGATGAAATCGATCGGAAACACAGTTTCGGCAATCAGGGTTTGTTTGTTGATGCATGTTGATACATGTTTCAAAATACTTTCACTTGCAATGCAGAGGCCGTCTGAAACGTTTCAGACGGCCTTGATTCATTTAAGCGGCACAATCAGGTAACCGGCGCCGGGTTGAATACCGAGAGGGCATTGTGCAGCCCCCAGCGGTCGGACCACGGTACTTTTTTGCCGCTGGCGGCATCGAGAATGTAGTTGAAAATTTCCCAGCCGATGTCTTCGATGGTGGCGTCGCCGGTGGCAATGCGGCCGGCGTTGATGTCCATCAGGTCAAACCAGCGTTCGGCCAAATCGGTGCGGGTGGCCACTTTGATGACCGGTACGGCGGCGAGGCCGTAGGGTGTGCCGCGGCCGGTGGTGAACACTTGCACGGTGATGCCGGAAGCCAGTTGCTGAGTGCCGCACACGAAATCGCTGGCAGGAGTGGCCGCGTAAATCAGACCGCGTTGTGTGGGTCGTTGGCCGGGCGAGAGCACTTCCACAATGGCGCTGGAGCCGGATTTGGCAATCGATCCGAGCGCTTTTTCCACCACATTGGCCAAACCGCCTTTTTTGTTGCCCGGCGAGGGGTTGGCGCTGCGGTCGGTTTTGCCCATATTCAGATAATCGTCATACCACTGCATTTCTTCCAACAAGCGTTTGCCGACTTCGGGCGTGGTGGCGCGCGGGGTGAGCAGGTGGATGGCGTCGCGCACTTCGGTGACTTCGGAAAACATCACCGTCGCGCCGCAGCGCACCAGCAAATCGGAAGCATAGCCGACCGCCGGATTGGCGGTGACGCCTGAAAACGCATCGCTGCCGCCGCACTGCATGCCGACTACCAATTCGGAAGCCGGGCAGGTTTCGCGTTGGCGGGCGTTGAGTTTGGCCAGATGCTGCTCGGCGGTGGCCAAAATCGACGTGACCATCGCTTCAAAACCGTGAAACTGCTCGTCTTGCAGGCTGGTAATCGAGGCGGATTCGGTGCGGATGGGAATGGTGTCGGGCGTGCCTTCCAGCAGGCGCGTGGGTTGCAGCTTTTCGCAACCGAGGCCGACCACCATGATTTCGCCGCCGAAGTTCGGATTCAGTGCAATATTGTGGATGGTGCGGATGGGCACCACCGCTGCGGGCGCGTTAATCGCCACGCCGCAGCCATAAAGGTGATTAAGGCCGACCACGCCGTCTACATTCGGGTATTTCGGCAACAATTTCTGCTCGATGATTTTCACCACATAATCCACTACACCCGCCACGCAATGCACGCTGGTGGTGATGCCGAGCAGGTTTTTGGTGCCGACGCTGCCGTCTGCATTGCGGTAGCCTTCGAAGGTGTAACCGCTGAGCGGTTCCAATTGCGGTGCCGGGCGGGTGGCCAGCGGCAAGGTGGCCAGCGGCGGTGCTTCGGGTAAGACCACCATCGATTCGTCAATCCAGCTGCCTTGCGGGATGTTTTGCATGGCGTAGCCGATGATTTCGCCGTAGCGCACGATTTCGCCGTTTTGGGCGATATCGGTGAGCGCCACTTTGTGGCCTTGCGGGATGTCTTCAATCAAAGTGAGGCCGTCTGAAAAAGAAGCGCCTTTCTTCAAGCCGCCGCTGTTGACGATAATGGCGACGTTGTCGCTGTCGTGCACCTTGATATACAAGGATTTTTGGGTTTGGCCGGTCATGGTGATGCTCCTGAAAGAGTATGCTTTTATGGGTTGATGATACGGGGCGGCGGCGGCTTGTGTCATTGTGCAAAAGCCATAATATCAGGGTGGGAATGCGTGGATTGTTGTGAAAAAGCTAAAGTCGGGCGGTGGTGGCTGCAGGCGGCAATGCGGTTGATAAAAATTTGCTAACGTGCCCGCAATGGCCGCCGGTTGGAGTAAAATATGCTTTTCGCGCGTGCCGCGCAGCCTGATTCAACCTCTGTTTAAGGATTATCATGTCATTGCAAAACATCATCGAAACCGCGTTTGAAAACCGCGCCGACATCACCCCCGCCACCGTCACCGCCGAAGTGAAAGAAGCGGTATTGGAAACCCTGCGCCAGCTTGATTCGGGCGAACTGCGCGTGGCCGAGCGTTTGGGCGTGGGCGAATGGAAAGTAAACGAGTGGGCGAAAAAAGCCGTGTTGCTGTCGTTCCGCATCGCCGACAACGAAGTGCAAAACGACGGCGTAAACCAATATTTCGATAAAGTGCCGACCAAATTTGCCGATTGGAGCGAGGCCGAATTCCAAGCCGCCGGGTTCCGTGCCGTGCCCGGTGCGGTTGCCCGTCGCGGCAGCTTCGTCGGCAAAAACGTGGTGTTGATGCCGTCTTACGTCAACATCGGCGCTTATGTTGACGAAGGTGCGATGGTCGATACTTGGGCAACAGTCGGCTCATGCGCCCAAATCGGTAAAAACGTGCATTTGAGCGGCGGCGTCGGCATCGGCGGCGTGTTGGAGCCGTTGCAGGCTTCACCGACCATTATTGAAGACAACTGCTTTATCGGCGCGCGTTCGGAAATCGTGGAAGGCGTGATTGTGGAAGAAGGCAGCGTGATTTCGATGGGCGTGTACATCGGCCAATCGACCAAAATTTACGACCGCGAAACCGGCGAAATCCATTACGGCCGCGTGCCTGCAGGTTCGGTGGTGGTGTCCGGCAGCCTGCCTGCGAAAGACGGCAGCCACAGCCTTTATTGCGCCGTGATTGTGAAAAAAGTAGATGCGCAAACCCGCGCCAAAACCAGCGTGAATGATTTGCTGCGCGGCGTATAAGCCATTTGCTTGAAAGTATTGGAAAGGCCGTCTGAAAGTTTTCAGACGGCCTTTTGCTGCGGCAAAATGAATGTTTTAAGCGCCGTATTCCGTCCACAAATCGTTTTGCAGGTTTACCGGGGTGTCGCCTTCTGCAAACGGGGCGCGGATATAGCTGCCGTCGGGCTGCATCAGCCAGGCCTGCTGGTTGTCTTCCAGCGCCAGCGTCAGGGCTTCGCGGATAACACGGGCTTTGAGGTCGGGCTGTTCGACCGGGGTGCAGGTTTCGATGCGGCGGAAAAAATTGCGTCCCATCCAGTCGGCGCTGGAAATATAAGTGTTTTCTTCGCCGTTATTGTAGAAATAAAACACGCGTGAGTGTTCGAGTTGGCGGCCGATGATGGAGCGTACGCGGATGTTTTCCGACAAATCTTTCACGCCCGGGCGCAGGGCACACATGCCGCGTACGATGAGGTCGATTTGCACACCGGCGCTGCTGGCGGCGTAGAGCGCTTCGATAATGCCCGGCTCGATGAGCGAGTTCATTTTGGCGATGATGCGCGCGGGTCGGCCTGCTTTGGCGTGTCCTGCTTCGCGCTCGATGCTGTCGGTGAGCATTTTGTGTAGGGTAAACGGGCTTTGGTAAATCTTGTTGAGGCGGCTGGGCTGGCCTAAGCCGGTGATTTCCATAAACAAGGTGTTGACGTCGGCGGTGATGTGCTCGTCGGCGGTGAGCAGGCCTAAGTCGGTATAGATGCGCGAGGTGCCTTGGTGGTAGTTGCCGGTGCCGAGGTGGGCGTAACGTTTGAGCACACCTTCTTCGCGGCGCACCACCAGCGCCATTTTGGCGTGCACTTTGTAGCCGAACACGCCGTAGACCACGTGTGCGCCGGCGTTTTCGAGCTGTTGCGCCCAGTTGACGTTGTTGGCTTCGTCGAAACGCGCCATCA
>CAYVIS010000110.1:0-6931 GCA_964451565.1 uncultured Neisseria sp. | reverse complement strand
TGGAAAACCACGTGTAGGCCAGCACGGCCAGCGAGCCGGTAAACCACACGCCCGAAGTGGCGGTGGGGTTGGCAAACATGCCCGCACCGATGATGGTGCCGGCGATAATCAGCGCGCCGCCGATAAGCGACGGGGAATGGGCAGACATGGTTTCCTTTCTGGCCGAAGGTTGCGGCGGTTGCAGGTTGGGAATGGGAAATAGGGGATTATGCCGAAAAACGGGGGCGGATAACAAGGCCGTCTGAAAACAATCTTTCAGACGGCCTGAGTGGGTTTTTCAGACGGCTTATGCCGCAGCGGCACGTTGATGCTGCCGCACCAGCCGGTTCCAGTTGTAATAGCCGTAAACCGAATTGCACAAATACATGCAATACATCAGCAGCAGCGGCAGGCTGGTTTCGCCGTGGTGCAGCCACATGCCCGTCCACAGCGCGATGGTGAGGATGTTGACCAGAATCCACAAGATCCATTGCTCGCGGTAGCGCAACACCATCAACACCTGCGCCACCAGCGAAATCACCACTGTGGCGCCGTCGAGTGCGGGCAGGGCGCTGCCGAGCGATTTGAGGAATTCGATATAAGCCAGCGTGCCGATAACCGTCACCACCACTACCGTCGCCCACTGTTTCATGTTCAGCCCTTTGGCGATGACTTCTTCGACGTTGTCTTCATTAACGGTGTTGTCGCGGGTCATGTGGCGGCGCCACATATAAAAGCCGACAAACTGCACCGGCACATACACCAACAGATTGAGCATCATTTCGCCGTAGAGCTTATAAGTGTAGGAAACATAAGCATAAAGCGACACCGAAATCAGGCCGAAGAAATAATTGCTGATTTTGCCTTTGCCCACAAACACCACGCACAAAATCCCGGCAATGGCGGCGATGGTGGCGGCGGGTGAGTAGGGCTGGATGAAAAACACCACAATCTGAATTGCCAGAAAAAGCAGCAGCCAGGCCGCTTCAAATTTGCTCCAACCGCCAAACAGCTCGCGTTTGAGCCATTCCGTAACCGTCATCACAGCCTTCGTGAGTTTGAATGAAGAGCATTATTATGCCGCAGTTATGACAGTGGCGAAACGATTATTTGAAATTATTTTTAATGAGACCATTTCAGGCCGTCTGAATCGTTCGACAAGCTCGCCACAAGCCCTTCGGCAGGCTCAGGGCAGGTCTTTCCGCCAGCCCGCTGTCGGCCTTTCAGACGGCCTGACTGCCATCGACACACAATATCGGCCAACCGCAAACCCCGTTATAATAGCTGCATGATTTACCACCATATCGCCCTCAACACCCCGTTTGGCAACGGCCTGCTCACTTATGCCCACCCCGAAGCGCTCGCAGCGGGCACGCGGGTGGCGGTGCGTTTCCAGCGCAGGCTGCAGGTGGGGATTGTGTGGGCGGCGGCGGTGGAAAGTGAGATTGATCCGGCGAAAGTGTTGCCGCTGGAAATGGTGTTTGCACACGAGCCGCTGCTGCCCGCAAGCTGGCGCAAACTGCTGGAATTTACCGCCCGCTATTACCATTATCCGCTCGGCCAGGCCGTGTTTGCCGCCCTGCCGCAGGGCTTGAAAGAAGCCAAACCGGTGACGCCGCCCGAGCCGCCTCTGTGTTACCGTTTGAATGACGAAGGGCAGGCGCAAGCCGAGCCGCCCGCGCACCATCATAAAAAATATGCGCTGTGGCAGGCGTTGCGTTCAGACGGCCTGAACTTGGCGGCCTTGAAAACCATCCATCCGCAAGCGAACAAATTAATTGAACAATGGCAGGCGCAAGGCTGGATAGATGCCGCCCAAGCCGTCGCGCCGCTGTTGAGGCCGTCTGAACACACGCTCAACGCCGCCCAACAAACCGCTGCCGATGCGCTTCAGACGGCCTTCGGCCGCTTTCAGCCGTTTCTGCTCTACGGCATCACCGGAAGCGGCAAAACCGAAGTGTATTTCGATGCCATCGCCAAAATATTGGCGGCAGGCAGGCAGGTGTTGTTTCTGCTGCCCGAAATCAACCTTACCCCGCAGCTGCTCAAGCGCGTGGCGCAGCGTTTCGGCGACGTGCCCACGGCGGTGCTGCACAGCCAAACCGCTGCGGGCAAACGCACGCAGGATTATCTGCGCGCGCTCACCGGCGAAGCCAAACTGATTATCGGCACGCGGCTGGCGGTGTTCACGCCCATGCCCGATATCGGCCTGATTGTAGTGGACGAAGAGCACGACAGCTCGTTTAAGCAAGACAACGAATTGCGCTACCATGCCCGCGATTTGGCGGTGTGGCGCGCGCAGCAGGCGGCCTGCCCGATTATTCTCGGCAGCGCCACGCCGAGTTTGGAAAGCTGGCACAAAGCGCAAAGCGGCGCTTATCGTTTATTGGAATTGGCCGCACGGGCGCATGCCGCCGCGCAACTGCCGCAAGTGCAGATTCTGGATGTACGCCGTCTGAAACTCGACAACGGCTTTTCCGAGCCCGCGCTGAAATTGCTGCAACAGAATTTCCAGCAAGGCGGCATGTCGCTGGTGTATCTCAACCGGCGCGGCTTCGCGCCTGCCTTATTTTGCGGCGACTGCGGCCACACATTCGGCTGCCCGCGCTGCTCGGCCAAAATGGTGTTGCACCAGCGCGCGCGCCAACTGCGCTGCCACCATTGCGACTACCGCCAGCGCGTGCCGCTGAAATGCCCCGAATGCGGCAATCAGGATTTGACCGCCGTCGGCCACGGCACCCAGCGCGTCGAAGAAACCCTCAGGCTGGCTCTGCCGCAAGCCGTCGTGGCGCGGGTCGATCGCGACAGCACCGCCCACAAAAACGATTGGAACGATCTTTACCGCCGCATCGGCGCCCATGAAATCGACATTTTGGTGGGCACGCAGATGCTCGCCAAAGGCCACGATTTCGCGCGCCTGAATCTGGTGGTGGTGCTCAATGCCGACGGCTCGCTTTACAGCGCCGACTTCCGCGCCCCCGAGCGCCTGTTTGCCGAGTTGATGCAGGTGTCGGGCAGGGCGGGGCGTGCCGATGCGCCGGGCAGCGTGCTGATTCAAACCCAATTGCCCGAACACGCCGTATTTGCCGCGATACAGGCGCAGGATTACCGCCGCTTCGCCGATAACGAGCTGGCCGAACGCCAACTCTTCGCCATGCCGCCGTGCGGCTTTCAGACGGCCATCCGCGCCGATGCCCTGAACGTGGCCGAAGCGATGGCGTTTCTGCAACACATCAAACAGGAAATCGACGCCCAACTGCCGGCCGACGTTTCGCAATTGGGGCCCGCGCCGATGTTGATGGTGCGGCTGGCCGAACGCGAACGCGCCCAGCTGTTCCTCGAAAGCCCCGACCGGCGCGCGCTGCATCAGGCCACCGCGCAATGGTTGCGGCTGCTGCAACATTACGGCAACCAGAAAGTGCGCTGGTCGGTGGACGTGGATCCGCAGGAAGTTTAGGCGGCGCGCAGCATGTAGGATGGGTGTAAACCCATCTGCATCGGGAAGCGGATGTTCAAAAATCAGCAGCAATCTTTCAGACGGCCTGCAACCCCGCCTCTCATTTCGCACAGTTTTACCCGCCACCCGTCAAGCGCCATAAGCCCCCGGCAGCGTTATCCTTTATAATCATACGTTATCCGTATTTTCTGCTTCGAGCCGTCTGAAATGTTCCGTTCCCTTGTTGTTGCCGCGCTGCTGGCGCTATCTGCCCATGCCGTTGCGCTGGATTTAGGCCGTATCCGTGCCGATGAAATTGCCGTGTATGCGCAGGATTTGCATAGCGGCGAAGTGTTGGTGTCGCACCGTGCCGATGTGGCGGTGAACCCCGCTTCCACCATGAAACTGGTCACCACTTTCGCCGCGCTGCGGGCGTTGGGCGACGATTACCGTTGGCTGACCGAGTGGAAAGCCACCGCCGAAGTGAAGGGCGATACGCTTGATGGCGATATTTACTGGGTCGGCAGCGGCAATCCGGTGCTCGACCAAAACGATTTGCTCGACATGCAGAGCCAGTTGCGCGCGCAGGGCATACACAAAATCGGCGGCGATCTGGTGCTTGACCGCAGCATTTGGAACGGCACCGGCAGCGCCGACGATTTCGACGACGATGCCGCCGAAGCCTTCGCCACCGCGCCCGACCCGCAGATGCTGGCTTATAAAGTGGTGTGGGCGAAGCCGGAGCGCAATCTGCTCGGCGACACCGAAATCGTGTTGAACCCGCCGCTGCCGAATATCCCGCAGCAAAACAGCGTCAGCGTGTATGCGGGCGCGGCGGAATGCAAATCGCTGAAGCCTTATCTGCACGCACGCTATCAGGGCGGCGCGTTGTGGTTCAGCGGCAAAGTGCCCGAAAGCTGTTTGGGGCAGGAAACCTTTATCAATATGCTTGATTCGCAAACCTTCGCCGCGAAAAGCTTCGTCAACCATTGGCGCGCGGCGGGCGGTGAAATCGGCGGCGGCTGGCGCAGCGGCAACACGCCCAAAGGCGCAACCACGCTGGCGGCAAATCAGTCGAAACCGTTGGCGGCGGTGATTGCCGACATGAATAAAAATTCCAACAACGTCATCGCCCGCAGCCTGTTTCTCACCCTCGGCGAACAAGCGGGTAGCGGCAACACGGCGCGTCAGGCCGCTGCCGAAGTGCGCCGTCAGTTGGTGCAGGCAGGCATCGACACCGAAGCGCTGGTGTTGGAAAACGGCTCGGGTTTGTCGCGGCGCGAACGTGTGACCGCGCGCATGATGGGCGATATTTTGGCCAAAGCCTACCGCAGCCCGTTTCAGACGGCCTTTACCGACAGCCTGCCTGTGGCCGGTAACGACGGCACGCTCAAAAGCCGCTTCAAGCAAATCGGCAGCCCGCTGCGCCTGAAAACCGGCACGCTCAAAAACGTGCGCGCGCTGGCGGGTTATTGGCTGCCGCAAACGCCGCAACAACACCCGCTCGCCTTGGTGGTGATTATCAACAGCGAGCGCTCGGGCGGCTATCTGCCGGATATGGACAAGCTGGTGGCGCGGGTGTTGCAAGACGCAGGCGTGTATGAAACGGCGTTGGTTTTGCCGCAGGATTAAAGCGCCGTCATTCACCGCCGCCTTTCAGACGGCCATCAAAGCCGTCTGAAACACCGTCATGCAAAACACATCTGCACCTTGTAAAATGAGCGGGTTGCCTGCATATTGACGTTTAATTGTTCAAACCGAAAGCAAGTATGCAACCCGTTAAAATGTACACCGGTCCGTTTTGCCCCTATTGCACCATGGCCAAACAGTTTTTGAAATCGCAAGGCGTAACCGAAATCGAAGAAATCCGCGTCGACCGCGACCCGGCAGCCTATGCCGAAATGCAGCAAACCACCGGCCAGCGCAGCGTGCCGCAGATTTTTATCGGCGCCACCCACGTCGGCGGCTTTACCGATTTATACGGCCTGCACCAGCAAGGCGGCTTGAAAGACTTGCTGACAGGCGAATAATCCCTGATTTTTGCAGCATCCATCCAACCACGTTATAGAGAGAACCCTCATGAGCGAAGAATTGCAACCCGTATTCAGCATTGAAAAACTGTATGTGAAAGACATGTCGCTGGAAGTGCCGCACGCGCCGACCATCTTTTTGGAACAAAGCGAGCCGGAAGTGGATATGCGCGTATCGACCGAAAGCAGCAAGCTGGAAGATGAATTTTACGAAGTGGCCGTCACTGTGACCGTCACCGCCAAACTGGCCGACGAGCGCGTGATGTTTTTGAACGAAGTATCGCAAGGCGGCATCTTCCGTCTGGCCAACATCCCCGAAGACGACGTGCAATTGCTGCTGGCCGTGGCCTGCCCGAATATCCTGTTCCCCTATGCCCGCGAAACCGTTTCCAACACCATCACCCGCGCCGGTTTCCCGCCGGTGTTGCTGGCACCGATTAACTTCGAAGCCATGTATCAGCAAGCTCAGGAAGGCAACGCGTAACACGCAGCCGCCAAAATACAAAGGCCGTCTGAAACGTTTCAGACGGCTTTTTTAAATGTGGAATGTCGGCGGGTATCAGTGAAGCCAGCCGCCACGGTCGAGCACCACCAAGGTGATGACAGCCACGACAAACAGCAGGCCGTGGATAATCAGAATATTGCGGGCGAAATTGGCTTTGGTCGGGTTGGTGTGGCGGTTGAGCACCCAATAGCCCGATACGGCCAGGTTCAGCAGCGGAATCATAATCAGCAGCAATACGCCCAGCCATTCGGCAGGGGAAATGACGTTGGCAATTTTCGGTTCGTCAAAAGGGGTGCGCATGATGATTTCTGATAAAGCGAGGGGCTGAATGCGGCATATTTTACCACAATATGGCCATTAAATTGCACAATATGGCTATCGATGCATTTTGATGTTGTCTATCATGCTTTTGTTGCGTCGGAAGCAGTCGGAATGAAGGCACCGAATTGTTTTTCGATGATGTATAGTGGATTAGATTTGAACCAGTACAGCGTTGGCTCGCCTTGCCGTACTAGGTGTACTGTCTGCGGCTCCCCGCCTTGTCCTGATTCAAATCTAATCCACTATAATCGCACTTGCCAAGGCTCCATCCGTTGAATACGGCTTTGCTTCTGCGGATGCAGAGGTGCAAAAATGTGTTCATACAAAAAGGGTGGGATATTGGGGGCGGTGCGACGCAGTTTATGCAGGCGTACGCGTCGCCAATACGATGCCGACAACAAACGTCCACAGCAGCCAAAACAGCAGCACGGCTTTGATGTAGTTGGCTTTGCTGGGATTGGTTTTGCGGTTAAACAGCCAAACCAGCGCCATCACGATATTGATGACGGGGATGGTCAGCATCAGGCTGATAAACAGCCATTCTTTAACGCTGATAACGGGCGTGTGCGGTCGGTTGTCGGACAGGCTCATGCCGGAGAATCCTCAACTTTAGGCCGTCTGAAACTTTAGGCCGTCTGAAACTTTAGGCCGTCTGAAACT
>CAYVIS010000109.1:0-6947 GCA_964451565.1 uncultured Neisseria sp. | reverse complement strand
AAAATCAACACCGCTAACTTTGCCGTTGCGGATGGTGAGCCAATTGCGGTCGGCAAGGTTTTTTCCCGCATCAAGCCGGCCTTGCGCCGAAGCGGCCAAATAGCCCGCCACATAATCTTTGAAACTGCCGTTGCCGCCTGCATCCAGCGTGAGCGTCCGGCCTCGGGCATCTTTCAGTTTGAGACTGTTGACGTAGGCAGGGTAGCGCGGCTTGAGTTGGTCGGACAAGGCGACTTCGGCGGCGGTGAGGGTGCCGGGCACCAGCTCGCGTTTCACGTTGTAATCGAGCATGGTGATGTTCATTTTTTGGTAGTCGTTCACGCCGTTAAACTGCCATTCATAAGCCATATCGGCATGCTCGAGGTCGGTAATCGGGCAATAGGCGGATACGGCGAAAATGTCATCCGGCGCATCGGCAGCGCCCAGCGCTTTCAGACGGCTTTCATAATCACGGCTGTTGCCGGTGGCGCCAAGCAGGGCGGAAAGTGCGCCGCCTGCGCTGGTGCCATTGGAGATGATTTTGCGCGCATCGCCGGGCATGGCGGCATCGTTGGCGCGCAAATAACGCACGGCGGCTTTCAAATCCACGATTGCAGCAGGCGCTTTGCCGTTGGCATCGGTGCGGCCGCGTGCGCCGGGCGAGGCCACGATATAGCCTTTAGATAGCGCAACCAGCATGGCATTGGGCTGTTGGCTGCGCTCGTTGATGCCGGGTTTGCCGGGGTCGGCAGGCATGTAGCCGCCGATTTGGTTGGGCAGGAAAATCGGCGCGGTTTCGGCGGTGTAGCCGTCAACCGAGCCGCCTTGATAATAGGCTTCGGGGATGTAGATGTTGATGCTTTGGCGGGTGGCATCAACGGGGTTTTTCACATACACAATGCCTTCGTAGGCGCGGTATTGCACGGTTTGGCCGTTTAAATCGGTGCTTTGCTGCACGGCGGTTTGGGTAGAAAAATCAAGGGCATGGTCTGCGGCGGGGCGGTTGGCGGCGCAGGCGGCGAGGCCGAGGGAAACAGAGGCAGCCAGCAGCGGAAACGCGATTTTTTTCATGGGTTCACCTTTTCAATCGGATGATATTGATTCTCGTATTTGAGATTATACGCGCCTTATAGGTCAGTTTGGTCGGGTGGGGTGAAAAAATAAAGTGGTGCGGCGGCTGTGGTGCTTTGTGCAAAACAGGCCGTCTGAAAAGATTTCCGGCGCATAAATTGCTATAATGCCGAGTTGGCGTTTGACTTTCAGACGGCCTTTTGCAACAAACCATTCAGACATGATTATCGAACCCGCTACCCACAGTATCCACCCCGTCAGCCGCGTCAAACACCATGCCGCCGCGCGCACCGATGACGTTCTCGCCGAAGAAACGCCGGTGGCGCTGGTGTATAATGGCATCGCGCATGTGGTGTTGATGGCCACCCCCGCCGATTTGGCCGAATTGGCGCTCGGTTTCAGCCTCAGCGAAGGCATTCTTGCGCACGCAGGCGAATTGTACGACACCGAAATCAGCACAGGCTGCAACGGCATCGAAGTGCACCTCGACATCGCTTCGGCGCGTTTCCAAGCCTTAAAAGAGCGCCGCCGCAATATGAGTGGGCGCAGCGGATGCGGTTTGTGCGGCATCGACAGCCTGGCTTCGGTGCAAACCGAATTGCCGCAAGTGGCGCGCGGCGGCAAAATCCGCGCTGAAGAGATTCAGACAGCCTTGGCCGATTTAAACGCCCATCAAATTTTGCGCAACCAAACCGGCTCGGTGCACGGCGCGGCGTGGGTGGCAGACGGCCGAATCCAATGCCTGTTTGAAGACATCGGCCGCCACAACGCGCTCGACAAATTGCTCGGTCACGGCGCGCAGCAGGGCATCGACTGGCAACACGGCTTCGCGCTGATTTCCAGCCGCGCCAGCTACGAAATGGTGGCCAAAGCCGCCATGCTCGGCATCGGCTGCCTGGTGGCTGTGTCTGCACCGACCGCGCTGGCGGTGCGGCTGGCGGAAGAAGCCGGCATCACGCTGGTGGGCTTTGCCAAGCCGCAGCAGTTTACCGTGTACAGCCGCCCCGATTTTATTCAGATGGTCTGAAATTCACTCAAGGCCGTCTGAAACATCAAATAAAACAAATAGAAAGCAAACATGAACACCACCCCCATCAAACCCGCTGCCGAAATCAGTAAAGGCCTGTTTCACACCCCGTTTTGGTTCGCGCCCGAAGCCGATGTTTTTGAAGCGCGCGGCATCCGTTTTCAGGAATTGGCGCAAGCCGACAGCAGCGAATGGCGTGTGTATCTCGAATTGCTGGCAAAACTGAGCGCCGCCCAACACCAAGCGTTGCAGCAACACAGCTTCAGCACGCCCGAACTCTATCGCGGCGATACCGTGTTGCCGCGCGTGGCGGAGGGCGAAGTACCCGCCGAATTTTTTGCCGTGTTTGCCGGTTTGCTGGCCGAACTGAACGGCAAAACCACCGCCACCGTGCAGGCCGAATTGGATAAATTGCGCGCGCTCGACCAAAGTAGCGCCGAAGCATTGGCCGGGCGCGTGTTGGGCCACAGTGAAACCGATGCCGACCGCGCCGCCGTGATTTGGGTGCAGGCCGCTTTGCAAGTGGTGTGGACGGCATGGGCGATGCAGCTCACCGAAGACCATGTGCCGCCGGTGGAAGAGCGCGTCAACTGCCCCTGCTGCGGCACCGAAGCCGTGGGCAGCGTGGTGTTGATTAAAGGCGATTTGGCCGGATTCCGCTACATGCACTGCCCGCACTGCAACAGCCGCTGGAACGCCTTGCGCGCGAAATGCACCAGCTGCGGCGACAGCAGCGGCATGCGCATTCAGGAAATCGACCCCGAAGAAACGCCGAACCTCGCCCCCGCATTGCTGGGCGCACGCGCCGAAAGCTGCGAATCCTGCCGCAGCTACCGCAAACTCTACCGCCTCGACAAACAGCAATACGCCGACCCCGTCGCCGACGACTTGGCCTCGCTGGCGCTGGATATTCTGGTGGGCGAAGACGGCTATCAGCGCGGCGGTGCGAATCCGTTTTTGCTGTTGGGCGGGTAAGCGCGGATAAAGGCACACAACATAACGAGGCCGTCTGAACGCCTTCAGACGGCCTTGATTGGCAGACTTCAGTCACTTTACACAGGGTTCTATCTATTATGTACAGCTTTAAAAACGACTATGCCGAAGGCGCGCATCCGAATATTCTCAACCGCCTGCTCAGCAGCAATCTGGAGCAGCACGAGGGTTACGGCGAAGATTTTTACAGCCGCGAAGCCAAAGCTATGCTGAAAAAACTGTTGGGCAACGACGGCGCGGCCATTCATTTTCTCAGCGGCGGTACGCAAACCAACCGACTCGCCGCCGATGCTTTCCTGCGTCCGCACGAAGCTGTGATTGCCGCTGCCAGCGGCCACATCGCCACCCACGAAGCGGGCGCGATTGAAGCCACCGGCCATAAAGTGATTGAAGTGCAGGCCGCGGACGGCAAGCTGGATGTCGACGACATTGCGGCGGTGTTGCAGGCGCATGAGCTGGCGCCGCATATGGTCAAGCCCCGGCTGGTGTATCTGTCGCAATCCACCGAAATCGGTTCTATTTATGCGCTGCACGAATTGGAAGCGCTGGCACACTATTGCCGCGCCCGCGATTTGTTGCTCTACGTCGACGGCGCGCGTTTGGGCAGCGCGCTGACGGCGGCAGACAATGACGTATCGCTGGCCGACCTCGCCCGTTTGTGCGACGCGTTTTACGTCGGTGCCACCAAAAACGGCGGCCTGCTCGGCGAAGCGATGGTGATTGTGAACCCCGCGCTGCAAACCGATTTCGACTATATCGTTAAGCAAAACGGCGCGCTGCTCTCCAAAGGCCGCCTGCTCGGCATCCAATATTACGAGCTGTTTTCAGACGGCCTCTACTTTGAATTGGCGCGCCACGCCAACGCAATGGCCGCCAAAATTGTGGCCGCGGTGCAGCAAAAAGGCTATGCAATGCTGACCGAATCCACCACCAACCAAGTGTTCCCGATTCTGCCTTACCGCGTGATTGAACGTTTGCAGGCCGATTTCAGCTTTTATGTGTGGCAGGAAATCGACGCCGAGCATGCCGCCGTCCGCCTGATTACCTCGTGGGCGACGCAGGAAGGTGCAGTAGACAAGCTGATTGCCGCGCTTTAAACGGCGGGATAAAGGCCGCAGGCCGTCTGAATGTGGGCTGAACTTCGAGCCATTCAGACGGCCTGCCTGCAGGCTGTTGATGCGGTGATGTATCGTGAATTAGCAATAAAACCGTTCAATCTGTTCAGGTGACTGAGCTTGTCACGATATAGTAGATTAGATTTGAACCAGTACAGCGTTGGCTCGCCTTGTCGTACTAGGTGTACTGTCTGCGGCTCCCTGCCTTGTCCTGATTCAAATCTAATCCACTATGCATGAATGCTCAGATTCCATTCTCATCCGCTATATCAAATGAAACGTCAAAACAAACCGGGCCGTCTGAACGCTTTCAGACGGCCCGGTTTGTTTTTCGCTTGTGATGCTTTAAATCCGCTGATCCATTTCCGCAGCGGGCATATTGGCGGCTTTGCCGACCGGTTTGGCCGGTACGCCGACGACGGTGGTGTGTTCGGGCACGTCGGCCACCACCACGCTGCCGGCACCGATTTTCGACCAGCCGCCGATGCGGATGTTGCCGAGCACGGAAGCATTAGCGCCAATCATCACGCCGTCGCCCACTTTCGGGTGGCGGTCGCCGCTTTCTTTGCCGGAGCCGCCGAGGGTGACGCCGTGCAGGATGGAAATGTCGTTGCCGAGCACGGCGGTTTCACCCACCACAAAGCCGGTGGCGTGGTCGAGCATGAGGCCGTGGCCGAAGCGGGCGGCGGGGTGGATGTCGGTGCCGAACACTTCCGACATGCGGTTTTGCAGGAAATAGGCCAGCGTTTTGCGGCCGTTGTTCCACAGCCAGTGGTTGATGCGGTGCGCCTGAATGGCGTGGAAGCCTTTGAAATAGAGCAGCGGCAGCGAATACTCGTCGCAGGCCGGGTCGCGTTCGTAGCAGGCGAGCAGGTCGCATTGAACGGCGTTGATGATGGTTTCATCGGCGGCAAGCGCTTGCAGGTAGACTTCAAACAGCGCGCGCGCGTCCATAATCGGGCTGGAAAGTTTGCTCGACAGGTGGAAAGCCAATACGCGGGCGAGCGAGTCGTGGCGCAATACGGTGAGGTGCAGAAAGCTGGCCAACATAGGCTCGGCATTGGCGGCAGCGGCGGCTTCGGCGCGGATGGTTTGCCACAAGTCGAAAGTGGCGCATGATGGTGTGGTCATAATTAAGGCCGTCTGAAAGGTTGCGGGATGATGAGTGCTTATATTACCGACAAACGCCCGCCTTGTTCAATCACTTCTTCGGGCAGGCGGTAAAGGGCGTCGAGCAGGGCGGCCTGCATGCTGCCGGGGCCGTCGGCGGCGCGAGCGGCGGTTTCGCCGCAGAGGCCGTAGTAAGCGAGCGCGGCGGTGGCGGCGCCGAGCAGGTTGTGCGGGTGGGTGGCGGCAAAGGCGGCGACGACGGATGAGGCGGTGCAGCCGGTGCCGACCAATACCGACATCATGGCGTCGCCGTTGTGGCAGACATAGGTGCGGCTGCCGTCGGTGATGTAGTCGGTTGCGCCGGTCATCGCCACCACGCAGCGGTAGCGTTGCGCCAGCCTGCGGGCGGTGTCGAGCGGTTTTTCAGGTGCGCCGCCTGCATCGATGCCTTTGCCCTGAAGCGTGTCGTCGGCGAGAAAGGCGGCTTCGGCGGCATTGGCGCGGATGATGCTGACCGGGTGTTGTGCCAGCAGCTCGCGGGCGCTTTGGCGGCGGAACGCGGTGGCGGCCACGCCGACAGGGTCGAAAATGATGGGGATACCTTTGGCTGCGGCAGCGCTCATGGCGGTGTGCATGGCGGCGGTTGTGTGGCGGTTGAGGGTGCCCAGATTGATGACGAGGCCGTCTGAAAGGGCGGCCATTTCCGCTACTTCGGCTTCTTCGTCGGCCATAATCGGCGACGCGCCGATTGCGCTGAGCGCATTGGCTTGCAGCGGCGCGGCCACGTAGTTGGTGATGTTGTGTATCAGCGGGTTGCGGCTGCGCACGTTGGCCAGCATCTGGGCGATGGATAAGGACATGGCGGCTCCTGCTTTGCGGTTGTCTGAATTCAACAACCTGTTTTGCGAAACGGGCGGTTGTCGGGCGGAAGAATGTGACCGGGGAATGACTGGGGTAAATATTAACAAATAGCCGTCTGAAAGCGAAGTTTTATCGGAAAAACGGCTTTCAGACGGCTTTTGTTTCGGCTTTGGTTTACAGCAACACAATATCGTATTGTTCCTGCGTATACGTGGTTTCCACCGCCAGCGAAATCGGTTTGCCGATAAAGTCGACCAGCATCGCCAGCGATTGCGATTCTTCGTCTAAAAACAAATCAATCACGGAGGTGGCGGCCAGAATGCGGAAACTTTGGGCATCGTAGCGGCGGGCTTCGCGCACGATTTCGCGCTGGATTTCGTAGCACACGGTGAGTGGGGTTTTCAGACGGCCTATGCCTTGGCAGGTGGGGCAGGGCTCGCATAATACGTGGCTGAGGTTTTCACGCGTGCGTTTGCGGGTCAGCTCGACCAAACCGAGGCTGGTAAAGCCGTTGAGGGTAACGCGGGTGCGGTCGAAGCCGAGCGCTTTGGCCAATTCCTGCAACACGGCGTCGCGGTGGGCATCGTGCGCCATGTCGATGAAGTCGATGATGATGATGCCGCCGAGGTTGCGCAGGCGCAGCTCGCGGGCGATAGCGTGGCAGGCTTCGAGGTTGGTTTTGAATATGGTTTCATCGAAATTGCGTGCGCCGACGAAGCCGCCGGTGTTGACATCGATGGTGGTCATGGCTTCGGTGGCTTCGATAATCAGATAGCTGCCGAAATTGAGGT
>CAYVIS010000108.1:0-6989 GCA_964451565.1 uncultured Neisseria sp. | reverse complement strand
CTGTCGTGGCGCAGGCCGTCGAAGAGTTTGGCGAAATAGAGGTCGAAATCGCGCAAGAAGGCATCCATGCCCACGACGTCGGTGAGGGCGATGCCGAGGTCGCCTCGGTATTCGTGCACCCAGGCTTCGAGCGCGGCTTTTTGGAAATCGCGCAGGCGCACATCCAGCGCTTGGAAGGCTTGCAGGAATTCGTGCGCCATGGTGCCGATGGGGGTGATGCCGAGTTTTTTGGCGAGATAGACATTGCTGGTGCCGCGGAAAATATCGGGCACGGCTTCGTGCAGGGTTTTAATCACGTGCTCCTGCCAGTCCAGCGTGTAGCGGCGGCGGGTGCCGAAATCGGAAATCAAAAACGGCGGCTCGTGTGGGTTTTGGCGGTTGTCGAGCTCTTCAAGCAAGGCCACTTTGGCATCGAGGCGGCGCTGGCCTTCGGCCAAAACTTCCGGCGTTTCGAGGCGGCGGAAATACAGCTCGTTCACAATCGCCAACACGAAAATCTCGAAAAACATCGCCTGGATAATCGGCCCTTCGACTTTGATGTTCAGACGGCCTTCTGCATCGGTGGTTACTTGGATAAAGCGGCGTTTGAGTTGGAACAATTCCAGATAATCGACAAAATCGCTTTTGATGAAACGCATGCTGCGCAGATAGGCTAGCTCGTCGTCTTTGAATTTCACTTCGCACAAGGCATCAAGTTCGCGCTCCAGCTCGTCTTTGATATCGGCCAGCGGGTAAACGGTTTGGTCGTTGTTGCGGCAGCGGAATTCATATACGCCGTGGGCTTGCGGGAATTGGTGCAGCACCACTTGCAGCATGGTGAATTTGTAGAGGTCGGTGTCGAGCAGGGAATGGATGATGGGGGTGTGCGACATGATGAGAACGATTCTTGTCGGTTGGTAATGGCCTATTAAAACATGTTTTCAGGGCTTTGGGTACGCAGGGGTGACGAAAAGATGACGCAAGGGGCTGAAAAGCGCTAAAAGGCCGTCTGAACGCTGTTTTCTGTTTGGCGCGGGCGGTTATTTCTTGCCATAATCACTGATGTTGTCAAGATTCTGTCATCAAACTGTTTTATGATGCGTCAGATAAGTATGGATACGATTTTTTCAGGAGAAGGCGATGGCCGAACATATTTCATCCCATTTTAATCAAGAGCTGGAAAACGTGCGCACGGAAGTGATGCGCATGGGCGGCTTGGTGGAGCAGCAGCTGCGGTCGGTGTTGAAAGCGCTGTCGAGCGGCGATGCTTCGGGCTTGGCGGCTGTGATTGACGGGGATGCCGCGATCAACGATTTGGAAGTGCAGATTGATGATGAGTGCCAAACCATTATTGCCCGCCGCCAACCGGCTGCCGGCGATTTGCGCTTTGTCTTGGCTGTAAGCCGCGTGATTGTGGATTTGGAGCGCATCGGCGACGAGCTGAAAAAAATCGCGCTGACGGCGCATGAATTGTTGGCGCACAACCGCACCACCACCACCGAGCTTTACGACACCCACCGCATCGCCGAGATGACCATGCCGATGATCCGCCGCGCGCTGGATGCGTTTGCCCGTTTGGATGAGCTGGCCATCGTGGATTTGCGCGAATCCGACCGCAAGCTCGACACCGATTACCGCAACCAGGCGCGCCTGCTGGTGTCGCGGATGATGGAAGACCCCCACCGCGTCGGCGTTTGGCTGGATGTGATGATGATGAACAAGGCCGTCGAGCGCATCGGTGACCATGCGGAAAATATCGCCGAACACGTGGTGTATCTCACCCGCGGCATCGACGTGCGCCATGCGGATTTGAACGAAATCAAGCAGAATCTGGCGGAATAAACATTCCCTGCGGCAAGCAGACTTGGCAGCCTCGGCTGCCTTTTTTGTGGGCGCTAAAGGCCGAGACTTTTGCAAAAATCTCAGGCCGTCTGAAAGGGTTCGGTAAGTTTGACGCAAGGCTTTCAGACGGCCTTAAAGCAATATGACTGCCTCCAAGCTTTTTGGGGAAGTTTGTCACAAAACACAGGATTTTGTTAATACAACAAAATTTTCTACCGGAATTTTATGCCTGTAAATCAAGCAGCTAATCGGAAGGTGTGGCGGAAATGTAATGCTTCGTAATCGTTGTCACACTGTTGAAACATTGCTTTCTTAAACTGACGCCGTTAACCAAACATCTTCCTATTTTAAGAGAGAGCACATTATGCAAATCCGAATTTTATCTGCTGCTTTGTTTACCGCTTTTGCCGTGGCTGCCTGCGGCGGCTCGGAAAGCAATACCCAACCGGCTGCGCCGCAACAAGAGGCTTCTGCTGCACCTGCGGCTGCGGGCGAAAAAGTGGCGCTCGACATCACCGGTGCCGGTGCGTCGTTTCCGCAACCGATTTATGTGCAATGGGCGCAAGCTTATCAAGGCGCGACCGGCGGCCGCATCAATTATCAATCCATCGGCTCTTCAGGCGGTGTGAAACAGATTACGGCCAAAACCGTGGATTTCGGTGCGTCTGACTCGCCGATGAAAGCGGAAGATTTGGAAAAAGAAGGTCTGGTGCAATTCCCGACTGTTATCGGCGGTGTGGTGCCGGTGGTGAACGTGGAAGGCATCGAGCCGGGCGCATTGAAGCTGACCGGCGACGTGTTGGCTGAAATCTACTTGGGCAAAATCGCCAAGTGGAACGACCCGAAAATCGTGGCGCTGAACGAAGGCGTGAAGCTGCCGGATGCGCCGATTACCACCGTGTTCCGTTCAGACGGCTCGGGCACCAGCTTCATCTTCACCACTTACCTGAGCCAAGTTTCTGCCGAATGGAAAGACGGCGTGGGCGCGGCCAATACTGTGAAATGGCCGACCGCCAGCTCGGGCGCGGCAGGTAAGGGCAATGAGGGCGTTTCGACTTACGTTAACCGCGTGAAAAACTCCATCGGTTATGTGGAATATGCTTACGCCAAGCAAAACAATATGTCGCACGTGCAGCTGCAAAACAAAGCCGGTAATTTCGTGCAGCCTTCGCAAGAAACCTTTGCCGCTGCGGCTGATGTGGATTGGAAGAGCGTTCCGGGCTTCAGCCTGGTGCTGACCGACCAGCCTGCCGACCAGGCTTGGCCGCTGGCTGCCGCCACCTTTATTCTGGTGCACAAAAAAGCGGATGATGCGGCTAAAGCCAAAGCAGTGTTGAGCTTCTTTGACTGGGCTTACCAAAACGGCAACGATGCTGCGGCCAAGCTGGATTATGTGCCGCTGCCCGACAGCGTGAAGGATTTGGTCCGCCAAGAGTGGAAAAACGTGACCGATGCCGACGGCAAAGCGATTTACTGATTTCAGGTAGGATGCAGGCCGTCTGAAGCGACCGGCAGTCGGGTTGTTTCAGACGGCCTCGGTACGATAGCAAGCCCTCAACATTCAGATTATTTAAAGAAAAGTTTATGAATACGCTACAGCAAAAACTCAAGCGCCAGCGCCTTTACGACAGCTTGTTTGTGGGAACCACGCGGCTGTTTGCGCTGCTGGTATTGGCAAGCTTGGGCGGGATTCTGATTTCGCTGGTTATCGGCGCGCTGCCGAGTATGCGCGAATTCGGCTTCGGCTTTTTCACTTCGTCCGACTGGGATACGGTGCAGGGCAAATACGGCGCGTTGGCACCGATTTACGGTACGGTGGTCACTTCTGCCATCGCGCTGATGATTGCGGTGCCGGTGAGCTTCGGTATCGCTGTGTTTCTGACCGAATTGTGCCCGACGTTTTTGCGCCGCCCGCTCGGCATCTGCGTGGAGCTGCTGGCCGGTATTCCGTCGATTATTTACGGTATGTGGGGTTTGTTTGTGTTCGCGCCGTTTTTCTCGGAATACATCCAGCCTTTCTTTATCAGCGCGTTTGGCGATTTGCCGGTAATCGGGCGGCTGTTTCAAGGCGCGCCGATGGGCATCGGTATGTTTGCCGCTTCGCTGATTCTGGCGATTATGATTATTCCGTTTATCGCCTCGGTGATGCGCGACGTGTTTGAAGTGACGCCCACATTGCTGAAAGAGTCGGCCTACGGCTTGGGCTCGACCACGTGGGAAGTGGTGCGCCATGTGGTGCTGCCTTACACCAAAGCCGGTGTGGTCGGCGGCATTATCTTGGGCTTGGGGCGCGCGCTGGGCGAAACCATGGCGGTGACGTTTGTTATCGGCAACACCTTCAATATCAGCCCCAGCCTGTATAACTCGGGCGTGTCGATTACCTCGGCGCTGGCCAACGAGTTTGCCGAAGCGGTGGATACGCTGCACCTTTCTTCGCTGCTCTACTTGGGCCTGATTCTGTTTATCATCACGTTTGTCGTGCTGTGTATTTCCAAAGTTATGTTGCTGCGGATGCAGCGCAACGAAGGCCGCGCGCACTAAGGAGCCATGATGCAAGTTCACCACAGCAATAATTCCGTTTACCGCCGCCGCCGCCTGTTGAGCCAGTTTAACCTGACCATGGCCTGGCTCACGATGGCCTTCGGCCTCTTCTGGCTCGGCTGGATTTTCGTGACCCTGTTCGGCGAAGGCTTCAGCGGCCTCGGCAGCCATATTTTCACCATGGACACGCCGCCGCCGGGCGTTGAAGGCGGCCTGCGCAACGCCATCGTCGGCAGCTTGATGATTACCCTGTTCGGCCTGCTCATCGGTACGCCCGTCGGCATTCTGTGCGGCATTTATCTGGCCGAGTTCGGACAAAAAAGCTGGCTGGCCGGCGCCACCCGCTTTATGAACGACATTCTGCTTTCCGCGCCCTCTATCGTTATCGGCCTGTTTATTTACGAGCTGGTGGTGGTGCGGCAGGGGCACTTCTCCGGCTGGGCAGGCTCGCTGGCGCTGTCGCTGCTGGTGATTCCGGTGGTGGTGCGCACCACGGAAAACATGCTCAAGCTCGTGCCCAACAGCCTGCGCGAAGCCGCTTATGCGCTGGGCACGCCCAAATGGAAGCTTGTGATGATGGTTACGCTGCGGGCGGCGCAGGCCGGCGTGCTCACCGGCGTGTTGCTGGCATTTGCCCGCATTTCCGGCGAAACCGCGCCCTTGCTCTTTACCGCGCTCAACAACCAATTTTTCAGCACCAACATGAATCAGCCGATTGCCAACCTGCCCAACGTGATTTACCAATTCGCCATGAGCCCTTACAGCGATTGGCACGAGCTGGCCTGGGCTGCCGCGCTCTTAATCACGCTCACCGTGCTGATTGCCAATATTCTGGCGCGCTACATCAGCAGCCGAAACAGCTGATCGAGGCCGTCTGACACCCACCGAACACTTGCTTACACTTATTTGATTACACCAAGGAATCACAATGGAAACCAAAATCGCCGTGCGCAATTTCAACTTTTACTACGGCTCTTTCCACGCGCTGAAAAACATCAATCTGGATATTCCTGCCAACAAAGTCACCGCCTTTATCGGCCCCTCGGGCTGCGGCAAATCCACCTTGCTGCGCACCTTCAACCGCATGTACGACCTTTATCCGGGCATGAAAGCCGAGGGCGATTTGCTGCTGGACGATAAAAACATTCTCGGCAAAGACATCGACTTAAACCTCTTGCGCGCCAAAGTGGGCATGGTGTTTCAAAAGCCCACACCTTTTCCCATGTCGATTTACGACAACGTTACCTTCGGCGTGAAGCTTTACGAAAAGCTGAGCAAAAGCGAATTGGACGACCGCGTGGAATGGGCTTTGCGCAAAGCCGCGCTGTGGGGCGAAGTGAAAGACAAGCTCAAGCAAAGCGGCAACTCGCTCTCGGGCGGCCAGCAGCAGCGCCTGTGCATCGCGCGCGCCGTGGCCAACAAGCCTGAAGTGGTGCTGCTCGACGAGCCCACTTCCGCACTCGACCCGATTTCCACCGCCCACATCGAAGAATTGGTGAGCGAGTTGAAAAAAGACTACACCATCGCGATTGTGACCCACAACATGCAGCAAGCCGCGCGTGTGTCCGATTTCACCGCCTATATGTATCTGGGCGAAATGATTGAAGTGGGCGACACCAAGCAAGTGTTTACCAACCCCGCGCGCAAAGAAACCGAAGATTATATTACCGGCAAATTCGGCTGACCGGATTTCTGCTGTCAAAGGCCGTCTGAAAATTTGTTTCAGACGGCCTTGGCGTTTCTTGGCCGCGCCTGACGGCAAACAGCGCGGCCGGGGTGAAAATTTGTTAGAATACATACTTTGCAACGGATAAACCGAATCACGCGCCGCGGAATGTTCATCAGAGCCAACGGCAGCCTTTTCCGCCGGCTTGAGGCTTGAAGGCCGTCTGAACCGATTGTTACCATGTATAAAGTCATCCCCATTATTCACGTGCTTTCCAAGCTCGGCGTGTTGTTTTCATTCATGCTCTTGGCGCCTACGTTTGTATCGTATCTGTTTCTCGACGATGCGCTGCCCGCGTTTGGCCGTACGGCGCTGGTCACAATCGTATCGTCCGTATCCATCTGGCTGCTGACCCTGCGCTACAACCGCGAGTTGCGCCCGCGCGACGGTTTTACGTTGGTGTTTATGTTGTGGATGGGCTTTGCGGTGATTGCGGCGATGCCGTTTTACCTCTATTTCCCGCATTTGAGCTACACCGACGCTTTTTTCGAAGCCATGTCGGGGCTGACCACCACCGGTGCGACGGTGATGACCAGCCTCGATACGCTGGCGCCATCGATTAATTTCTGGCGGCACATGCTCAACTGGCTCGGCGGCATGGGGATTATTGTGCTGGCAGTGGCAATTCTGCCGATGCTGGGCGTGGGGGGCACGCAGCTTTTCAAGGCCGAAATTCCCGGCATCGACAAAGACACCAAAATGGCACCGCGCATTTCGCAAGTGGCCAAAAAGCTGTGGATTCTGTATCTTTCCTTTACCTTGATTACCATGCTGGCGCTGCATCAGGCCGGCATGAGCTGGTTTGACGCCGTCTGCCACGCCATGTCGGCGGTGTCGCTCGGCGGCTTTTCCACGCATGATAACAGCATCGCCTATTTCAATTCGCAGCCGATTGAAAGCG
>CAYVIS010000107.1:0-7117 GCA_964451565.1 uncultured Neisseria sp. | reverse complement strand
TTCTCTTTATTATTAATCATCGGCAGCGCTGCGGCCATGTGGCTGTATTGGAAGCATGCCGATCGCGATGAAGCGCCGCTTTATGCACGCAATCTTTTTCAGGTACGCACTTTCCGCCTCGGCCTGGCCGGCAATTTGTTCAGCCGCCTCGGCATCAGCTCGGTGCCGTTTTTGCTGCCACTCTTGTTTCAGGTGGCCTTCGGTTTCAGCGCCAGCCTTTCCGGCTGGCTGATTGCGCCGATTGCGCTGGCTTCGCTGCTCACCAAACCGATTGTGAAACCCGTTATCGCCCATTTCGGCTACCGCCGCGTATTGGTGGCCAACACCCGCATCGTCGGTCTTTTGATTATGTGTTTGGCCATACCGAATGCAGAAACGCCGCTGTGGTTGTGGATGGTGTTGCTGCTTTTAGTGGGCACTTGCAATTCATTGCAATTTTCCGCCATGAACACGCTCACCATCGCCGATTTGCGCCCCTATCAAACCGGCAGCGGCAACAGCCTGATGGCGGTCAACCAACAATTGGCCATCAGCTTCGGCATTGCGCTGGGCGCGCTGATTTTAAATTTTCTGACCAAAAGCAGCATCGGCATTGCCAATTTGCACAACGCTTTCCGCTATACTTTTATCTACATCGGCGCGATTACCTTTATTTCGGGCTGGATTTTCCTCGGTTTGCACGGGCATGACGGAGAAAATCTGGTGAAAAAGCCGCCGCAAACCTGACAAGGAAACCAGAAATGTCGTTCACCCAAAAATACCGTGCCGGCAGCCAGGATTTCGATTTGAGCAGCCGCAACCCCGGTGACAAATCCGACGTGCCCGACAGCAAAGAAGCGCGTCACGCCGAAACAGAAACCTTGAGCGCCGAGCTCGACCGCCTGCAAGACATCCTCTACGGCCAAAGTAAACACCGCTTGCTGGTGGTATTGCAAGGCATCGACACCGCCGGCAAAGACGGCACCATCCGCGCCGTATTCCGCGCCGCCGACCCGCTGGGCATGCGCGTGCAGGCGTTTAAAGCGCCCAACGAAGACGAAAAAGCGCGCGATTATTTGTGGCGCATCCACCAAGTAGTGCCGAAAAACGGCGAAATCGTGATTTTCAACCGCAGCCATTATGAAGACGTATTGGTCACACGCGTGCGCGGCTGGATTGACGAGGGCGAATTCATCCGCCGCCTGCGCCAAATCAATGATTTCGAACGCATGTTGGCCGAAACCGGCACCACCATCATAAAAATCTTCCTCAATATTTCCAAAGAAGAGCAGCGCGAACGGCTGCAAGAGCGCATCGACCGTCCCGAGAAAAACTGGAAATTCAATCCCGCCGACCTCGAAGACCGCAAGTTGTGGGGCGAATTCATGCAAACCTACCAAACCGTGATTGCCGCCACCGACAGCGACCACGCTCCTTGGTATATCGTGCCCGCCGATTCCAAGTCTTCGCGCAACGTGATTATCGTCAACATCCTGCTCGAACATTTAAACAAACTGGATTTGGCCTATCCCGAAGTCGACACTTCCGGCTGGCCGGAAACCGTCGAATAAAGGGCAACGCAACTTTTCAGACGGCCTTTCATCTATAGTGGATTAGATTTGAACCAGTACAGCGTTGGCTCGCCTTGCCGTACTAGGTGTCCTGTCTACGACTCCCCGCCTTGTCCTGATTCAAATCTAATCCACTATATAAACAAATCTGCCGAACACATTAAGCGCTATAATCCGCAGGCCGTCTGAAACCCGCTCGCCACCCACCATGAACCGCACCGCCTACCTGATTCTGCCCGCCTTTCTCGCAGGCTGCCAAACCCTGCCCACGCTCGACAACCGCAGCGAAAGCCGCTATCTCGAAGTGGCCGCCGCGCCGCGACTCGAAGCCGCCCTGCAGCCCGCCGAAGCCGGGAAAGCAGATGCCGCGCCCGACACTTCCGGCGTTTACCTGCTCGGCGACGCCCACGATGCCTTCGTTGCCCGCGCCACTCTGATTGAATCGGCCGACCACAGCCTCGACGCCCAATACTATATCTGGCACAACGACGTTTCCGGCAACCTGCTGTTCAACATGCTCCACCGTGCCGCCGACCGCGGCGTGCGCGTGCGCTTGCTGCTCGACGACAACAACACCAACGGCATGGACGACATCCTCGCCGCACTCAACAACCACCCCAACATCGAAATCCGTCTGTTCAACCCCTTCACCACCCGCAACTGGCGCGCGCTGGGCTACCTCACCGACTTTCCCCGCCTCAACCGCCGCATGCACAACAAATCACTTACCGCCGACAACAAAGCCACCATCATCGGCGGGCGCAACATCGGCGACGAATACTTCAACGTCGACGGCAACACCATTTTCGCCGATCTCGACATCCTCGCCACCGGTAATGTAGTCACCCAAGTATCGGAAGATTTCGACCGCTATTGGGCGAGCAAATCCGCCTACCCGCTGGAACGGATTATCAAGCGCCCCGATTTGGCCAAAGGTTTCGGCGAACTCGACCACACCGCCCCCGGAAAAGCAGACATCCTCAAGCGCTACCACGATGATCTGGCGCAATCCGAGCTGCTGCAAGCCATCCGCAGCAACCAAGTACCGCTGGCACAGGTAAAAACCGAACTCATCAGCGACCACCCCTCAAAAGGCCTCAACCGCGACCGCAACAAACCCTCCATCGGCGAAAAACTGGCCGACGCACTGCAAACGCCGCAACAGGAAATCTATCTGGTGTCGCCCTATTTCGTGCCCACCAAAGGCGGCACCGAAGCGCTGGCCGATTTGGCCGCCGACGGCGTGGACGTCACCGTGCTCACCAATTCGCTGCAGGCCACAGACGTTGCCGCCGTGCATTCCGGCTATGCCCGCTACCGCAAACCGCTGCTGCAGGCAGGCATCAAGCTCTATGAATTGAAGCCCAACCACGCCGTGCCCCAAAGCCGCGACCGCGGCCTCACCGGCAGCTCCGCCACCAGCCTGCACGCCAAAACCTTTATCGTCGACCAACGGCGCGTATTCATCGGCTCGCTCAACCTCGACCCGCGCTCGGCACGCCTCAACACCGAAATGGGCGTGGTCATCGAAAGCCCCGCAATCGCCGCCGCCATGCAGCGCACCCTCACCAATACCACGCCGGAATACGCCTATAAAGTCACCCTCAATCAGCAAAACAAACTGCAATGGCACGACCCGGAAAGCGGCGAGACCCTCAAAAAAGAGCCTGAAGCCGGGTTTTGGAAGCGGCTGACCGTCAGGCTTTTGTCTATTTTGCCGATTGAAGGTTTGTTGTAACAGCATTCTGTTTTCAGACGGCCAGAGATTGCTTTGAACCAAATAACCATCGCGCCTTCTGGATTTTTTGAGTGCCAATATGAATTCAGGCCGTCTGAAACCCGACAATCCGCCCGCACCCAAACAACCCTTTTCAGACGGCCTTTTTTCTTTTATAGTGGATTAGATTTGAACCAGTACAGCGTTGGCTCGCCTTGTCCTGATTCAAATCTAATCCACTATATATTCAATCCTGTTCGAAACCCGATTGCAGCTTGAAAGAAACCTACATGAACACCCTGCTCAAAACCGCCCTGCTTGCCGCCGCGCTGAGCCTGCTCGCCGCCTGCGGCAGCAGCCCCAAAAGCACGCCGAAAGCCAAATCCGTCCAAGCGCGCAAAGTGCAGCCGGTGCGCATCACCCATATCGACCGCAACCTCGGCGCGCAGGAATTGATGCTGCAAAGCATGAGCCTGGTCGGCACACCCTACAAATACGGCGGCAGCAACACCGCCACCGGCTTCGACTGCAGCGGCATGATCCAATACGTGTACCAAAACGCCCTCGGCGTCAGCCTGCCGCGTACCGCCCGCGACATGGCCGCCGCCTCACGCCCGGTTTCACAAAGCCGTCTGCAAACCGGCGATTTGGTATTTTTCAACACCGGCGGCAGCAGCAAATATTCACACGTCGGCCTGTATATCGGCAACGGCGAATTCATCCACGCACCGTCAAGCAAAGGCACCATCCGCACCGAAAAACTCAGCAGCCCGTATTTTTCACAACGCTTCGTCGGCGCGCACACCTTCTTCTGAGGCAAAAGCTGACCCGTATCAATGCTTCGTAATTAAATTTCGCCAAGCGCTTACGCCATCTGCAAACTTTGGTAGAATATTAATTTGTTACACAAACTGCGCCTGCGCACATATCTCAGCAAGCAAAGGCCGTCTGAAAACTTTAGGAGTTCTCATGTCAAACAAACTGATTCTGGTATTAAACTGCGGCAGCTCTTCACTCAAAGGCGCCGTTTTGGATAACGACAGCGGCGACGTGCTGCTGAGCTGTCTGGCCGAAAAGCTCAACCTGCCCGACGCTTTCATCACCTTCAAAGCCAACGGTGAAAAACACACCACCTCGCTGGCCGAACACCCCGATCATACCGGCGCAGTTGAAGCCCTGATGGTCGAATTGCGCGCCCACGGCCTCGACAGCAAAATCGGCGCCATCGGCCACCGCGTGGTCAGCGGCGGCGAACTTTACACCGAATCCACGCTGGTAGACGACGACGTAATCGCCGGTATCGAAAAATGCATCCCGCTGGCACCGCTGCACAACCCCGCCCACCTCTTGGGCCTGCACGCCGCCATCGACATCTTCAAAGGCCTGCCCAACGTGGTCGTGTTCGACACCGCCTTCCACCAAACCATGCCCGAACACGCCTACACCTACGCCGTGCCGCACGAGCTCTACACCAAATACGGCCTGCGCCGCTACGGCGCCCACGGCACCAGCTACCGCTTCGTGGCCGACGAAACCGCCCGCTTTTTGGGTGAAGACAAACAATCGCTGCGCATGGTTATCGCCCACCTGGGCAACGGCGCATCCATCGCCGCCGTGTCCGAAGGCAAATGCCAAGACACCAGCATGGGCCTGACCCCGCTCGAAGGCTTGGTGATGGGCACCCGCAGCGGCGACATCGACCCGAGCGTGTTCTCATTCCTGGCACAAAACGCCAACATGAACATCACCCAAATCACCGACCTGCTCAACAAAAAATCCGGCCTGCTCGGCATTTCCGGCTTGTCTAACGACTGCCGCACCATCGAAGAAGAAGCAGGCAAAGGCCACAAAGGCGCGCAACTGGCGCTGGAAATCTTCGCCTACCGCCTCGCCAAATACGTCGCCAGCATGAGCGTGGCTTCCGGCGGCATCGATGCGTTGGTGTTCACCGGCGGCATCGGCGAAAACTCCAACCTTATCCGCAGCAAAGTGCTCGGCTACCTGGGCTTCCTCGGCCTCACCGAAGACGCAGAAGCCAACAAAGCCGCCCGCTTCGGCAACGCAGGCGTGATTACCGCCGCCGACAGCAAAGTCAAAGCCGTGGTGATTCCGACCAACGAAGAACTGATGATTGCCCACGACACCGCCCGCCTGGCCGGTTTGTAAACCGCTGCGGCACACGTCAAAAAAGCCCTGTTTTCCGACGGGGCTTTTTCTTGTTCAGACGGCCTCTGACATCAGACAGGCGGCGGAGCCTGTCGAAGCTGTCTACTCACCACAAAAGGCATCGACAAGCTTGGCTGCCTGAATACAGTGGTTCAGAATTAAATCTGAACATTAATGTATCGTGAAAATCAAAACAGGTGGCTGAGCTTGTCGAAGCCTCTCTTGAATCTCCGAATGGCTTCGACAAGCTCAGCCACCTGAATATATTGAACTGTTTATTTCTAATTCACTATAAAAGTGCGGCTGCCTTATTTACAAAAGCCTCAAGCCGTCTGAAAGCGTTCAGACGGCTTGAGGCTTTTGTAAAATACCTTTTCGTCGCTCCTGCGCAGGCAGGAGCCCAGGCTGAAGCGTAGCTTCAGTTGTCTGCCAAGTAACAGAGATTAAATGAAATCTGTAATCGTTTGATTTTATATAAAAATGATTATTTCAGCAATGTGGCGGACAAGCAAAGCGTTGCTTTGCGCTAGGCTCCTGCCTGTGCAGGAGCGGCAGATAATCCTTTTTTGCAAAAGTCTTGGCTTGAAATCTTTTCGCTAATCGACAATAAACTCAGCCCCGAAAGGCCGTCTGAAACCTAATCCGCCTGCTGCACCAAATACCCCGCGGCGGCTGCCCGCAGCAGCTTCGGCAAGCGAGCCAATTTGGGCGGCTGCACCTGCCAGCAATGCCAGTAAAGCGGCACGTCCAGATAAGCGCCGGGGCACAAATCCACCAAACCGCCGCTTTGCATTTCTGCTTCCACCTGCACGTCAATCAGCATGCCGTAACCCAAGCCCAAACATACCGCCCGCACGAAAGCGGAAGACGACGGGATATAGTGAATCGGGCAGATGGCCGCGCCGATGCCAAAATGCTGCTGCAAGAAAGCGTTTTGCAAATCGTCTTTGCGGTTAAACGTCAGCAGCGGCGCCTGTTTCATGCTTTTCAGGTTGAGGCCGTCTGAAAACCATTTTTCGGCAAACGCGGGCGCGGCCATCAGGCGGTAGCGCAAGGCGCCGAGCGGGTGCGCTTCGCAGCCTTTAATCGGCTCGCTGCCGCTGCTCACCGCCGCCATCACGCGCCCTTCGGCCAACAGCTGCAAGGTGTAATCCTGATCGTCGGTTTGGATATCCAGCAGCATGTTTTCCTTGGCCACGGTTTGCGCCAACACCGGCAGCAGCCAGGTATCGAGCGAATCGTGGTTCACCGCCAGCGACAACACCGCCGCGCGTTCGCTCCATTCGTTTTCCAGCGCCTGCTGCAAGCTCATCATCTGCCGCCAATAGCGCAACAGGCGCTGCCCCTCCGCCGTGGGGCGGCAAGGGCGCGCGCGGGTGAGCAACACGGCGCCTGCGGCCTCTTCCAAATCGCGAATGCGTTTCGACACCGCCGAAGCGGTGATGTTCAGCTGCGCGGCGGCCTGCTCGAAGCTGCCGCTCTCGGCGGCGGCGGCGAGCGCCGACCATTGTTTGAAATCCCAATTCATCTTCATCAATCCTGAATATTTTTCAGACGGCCTGAAAAAAAGTATGCTTGCTGGCGTTGCCGCCTGCGCCTGACGATAATGCAGACCAAACACACACACTCAACGGAATCTTACCATGAATGCTTTTTTCAACGGCCTGATGATTTCAGGCGGCCT
>CAYVIS010000106.1:0-7138 GCA_964451565.1 uncultured Neisseria sp. | reverse complement strand
TTCTTTTAAAATCAAAAAACAAAATCAGGCACATTGTTTATTGGCTGCCAATCGGTTAAAGTAATCCGCTGTATGAAAATAAAAAAGGACATCACAAATGAAAGGCGACATCGGCGTTATCGGTTTGGCCGTAATGGGTCAAAACCTGATTCTCAATATGAACGACAAAGGTTTTAAAGTCGTCGCTTTCAACCGTACCACCTCAAAAGTAGACGATTTTCTCAACGGCCCGGCCAAAGACACCAACATCATCGGTGCTTACTCATTGGAAGAATTGGTAGAGAAGCTCGAAAGCCCGCGCAAAATCATGCTGATGGTGCGCGCAGGTGCAGTGGTAGACGAATTTATCGAAAAACTGCTGCCGCTTTTGGATAAAGGCGACATCATTATCGACGGCGGCAACGCCAACTATCCCGATTCCACCCGCCGCACCCGCGAGCTGGCCGAAAAAGGCATCCGCTTTGTCGGCGCCGGCGTATCCGGCGGCGAAGAAGGTGCGCGTCACGGCCCTTCCATCATGCCCGGCGGCAACGAAGAAGCCTGGCCGCATGTCAAACCGATTCTGCAGGCGATTGCCGCCAAAACCGAAGCGGGCGAGCCCTGCTGCGACTGGGTCGGCCGCGAAGGCGCGGGCCATTTCGTGAAAATGGTGCACAACGGCATCGAATACGGCGACATGCAGCTGATTTGCGAAGCCTACCAATTCATGAAAGACGGCCTCGGCTTGAGCTACGATGAAATGCACGAGATTTTCAAACTGTGGAACACCACCGAGCTCGACAGCTATCTGGTTCAAATCACTGCCGACATCCTCGGCTTTAAAGACGAAAACGGCGAGCCGCTGGTGGAAAAAATCCTCGACACCGCCGGCCAAAAAGGCACCGGTAAATGGACCGGCATCAACGCGCTCGACCTCGGCATTCCGCTGACGCTAATTTCCGAAGCCGTGTTTGCCCGCTGCGTCTCTTCGTTTAAAGACCAACGTGTAGAAGCCGCCAAGCTGTTTGAAAGCCGTGTCGCTCCCGTTGAAGGCAGCAAAACCGAATGGGTGGAAGCCCTGCGCGAAGCCTTGTTGGCCTCAAAAATCATTTCCTACGCACAAGGCTTCATGCTCATCCGCGAAGCCAGCGAAGTCAACGATTGGGCGCTCAACTACGGCAATACCGCGCTGCTGTGGCGCGAAGGCTGCATCATCCGCAGCGCTTTCTTGGGCAATATCCGTGATGCTTACGAAGCCGATCCCGATTTGGTATTCCTCGGCTCCGACGCCTATTTCCGCAATATTCTGGAAAACTGCTTGGCCGCGTGGCGCAAAGTAGTGGCCAAATCCATCGAAATCGGCATCCCCATGCCCTGCATGGCTTCGGCGATTACTTTCCTCGACGGTTACACCACCGAACGCCTGCCCGCCAACCTGCTGCAAGCCCAACGCGACTACTTCGGCGCCCATACTTACGAGCGCACCGACAAACCGCGCGGCGAATTTTTCCACACCAACTGGACCGGCAAAGGCGGCGATACCGCATCGACCACTTATGATGTTTGATTGATTCCGGTTTAAAAACAGGCCGTCTGAAATGCTGCATCTGCTTTCAGACGGCCTATTTGATTTTTATAGTGAATTAAATTTGAACCAGTACAGCGTTGGCTCGCCTTGCCGTACTAAGTGTACTGTCTGCGGCTTCCCGCCTTGTCCTGATTCAAATTTAATCCACTATATCAAACTGTTGTTTTATATTTAAAAAATATAATATGCAGGATAAATGTCTTTTATCATAAACGCTTAATAACAAAGGCCGTCTGAACACCTTGTTTCAGACGGCCTTTGTTATCGGGCGATGGCGGTTAACGTTTTAGATAGATTATCCACAAAGTTATCCACATAAATTTCTGCTTATTAAAGCAGCCCGCATCACGCCACTACATTCTGCGGTTTCCCCGCCACAAAGCTGCGGATGTTTTCCACCAAAATATCAAACAGGCGGTTTTGCGCTTCGGTGCTGCCCCAAGCCATGTGCGGGGTGACAATCAGATTGGGCAGATGCGCTTTCAACAGCGGATTGCCGTGGCGCGGCGGCTCTTCGGTGAGCACATCAAAACCTGCGCCGCCGAGCTGGCCGTATTTCAGCGCCGCCACCAGCGCGGTTTCATTGACCAAGCCGCCGCGGCCGCAGTTGATGAGCACCGCACCGGGCTTCATCTGCTGCAATTCGGCCTCGTCAATCATGTTGGCGGTTTGCTCATTGAGCGGACAATGCAGCGACACCACATCGGCGCGGCGGATGGCTTCGTCAAATGCCACATAGCCGTCGCGCACCTGCTCCGCGTGTTTGTGTTCGCCGAAAATCACCTGCATATTAAACGCGCGCGCATAACCTGCCAACGTGTTGCCGATGCCGCCACGGCCGAAAATTGCCAGCGTTTTTCCGTTCAAATCGCGCATCGGCGCGCCGAAATGGCAGAAAAACGGCGAGTTTTGCCACAAGCCGGCCGCCACATCGCGCTGATAAGCGGGCAGGTTGCGCATCAGCGTAATCATCAACATAAAAGCGTGCTCGGCCACCGATTCGTTGCCATACGCGCGGATGTTGCACACGGTGATGCCGGCGGCACAGGCGGCTGCCAAATCAATGTTGTTCACACCGGTGGCGGCCACGGCAATCAACTTGAGCTGAGGATTGGCGGCGATGTGTGCGGCGGTGAGCGGGATTTTGTTGCATACCACAATGTCGGCACCGGCAATGCAGGCGGCGGGGTCGGCGGATTCGGCGCTGCTGTATTCGCGCAACTGGTGGGCAAATTCAAACGCAAACGGGCGCGATACCAGCGTTTCGCGTTCCAAAACGGCAATTTTCAGGCTCATATTCAACCATCCTCAATCAAAATTATAAAAACGATAAAATTTTTCTAAATGTAAATAAAAAGAATCAACTGTACTTTTTATTTGATAATCATTATTATTTACTTTATTAAATCACATGACAGGTTGCTTTTCAGACGGCCTTGTTTAAATCGGAAGGAAAACATCATGTTTAAAACCGTCACTTTTGCCATCTTGCATTTCGGCGTTGCCTTCAGCGTGGCCTACTTGCTCACCGGCAGCATCGGTATTTCCAGCGCGGTCGCCTTGATCGAACCGATAGTCAACACAGTGGTATTTTATTTCCACGAAAAAGCGTGGAACCGCTACGAACGCAAAAAAGGCATTGTGGCACGGCGTAAAAAAGCCAAGTTTCCGCTGCATCAATGCGTGGGCAATTAAAGGCAAACTGCGGCGCGTCACTGTCGGGCTTGACTCAGCAATCCCGCTTGAGGCCGTCTGAAAGATTCATATTGCCCAGCCCGACAATAACGGCAGTATCAAGCTGTCTGATTCGGCCAGCGGTATCAAAAGCGCCGCCGCTGTGTTAATCTTGCCGCATTTCCACCCCGATTGCAAAGGACAAACATGAGCCTGATTATTGAAGACATCGTTACCGGTGAAGGCGCGGAAGCGGTGAAAGGCAAAGAAATCGCCGTACATTACACCGGCTGGCTGCAAGACGGCACCAAATTCGATTCCAGCCTCGACCGCCGCCAACCGCTCACCATTGTGCTCGGTGTGGGTCAGGTGATTCAGGGCTGGGACGAAGGTTTCGGCGGCATGAAAGAGGGCGGCAAACGCAAGCTCACCATTCCGCCGGAAATGGGCTACGGCGCACACGGCGCGGGCGGTGTGATACCGCCGAACGCCACTTTGGTGTTTGAAGTGGAATTGTTGAAAGTGTACGAATAATTGTCCACCATATTGAAAATAAATAAAACTATTTTATTTTCATATAGTTATCGGGTAAATTCACAGCTTTAGCGTTGGTTTTCCCCAAAGTTGTCCACAGGCCGTCTGAACAGCAGACTGATGGCGTTATATGCTATCAGGATGTTGTTCAGACGGCCTGTTTTTCGGGTTAAAAAACTTAAAAAGGCTTGAAAAACAAGCATTCAACCTGTAAATCTAAATACGCAACAAGCAGTAACCGTTATTGGCTGGCCAACAGTCGATGGCTCTTATAGGCGCTTTATCTTCAATAAACACCGAAAAGGAGACCCGTATGAATTTGGCAACCATCAAAAATATTCAAAGCCTGCAATCCACCCCCAGTGTTACCCTTACGCTGCCGACCCACCGCACCTATCCCGACAACGAAAAAGACGCCATCCGCCTGAAAAATCTGGTCGGCGAAGCCGTCAAACGCCTGGAGCAAGACCACGGCAAACGCGAAACCGCCGCCATTGTCGACAGCATCAACCGCTTGGCCGACAGCGTCAGCCACCGCTACAACCTCGACGGTTTGGTGTTGTTTGCCAGCGCCGACTATGCCGAATTGTTCCAGCTGCCGTTTACCCTGCCCGAGCGCGTGACCATTGCCGATAATTTCCTCACCCGCGATTTGGTGTATGCGCTCAACCGCAGCCCGCTGTATCTGCTTACCGTGTTGAGCGAAAACGGCACCCGTCTGTTTGTCGGCCACAAAGACGCGCTCGACGAAGTGTCCGCTTACGGCTTCCCCTTCACCCTTGAAGAAGAAATCCCCGAAGCCAGCGTCAGCCAAGACATCAGCCATGTGCGCGACCAAATGATTACCGACCAGATGCGCGAAGTCGGCGAAGCGCTGGTTGAAGCGCAAAAACAGATTTCCGCCCCCATCGTGGTGGTCGGCGTCGACCGCAACATCGGCCACTTCAAAGACGGCGCGCGCAACAGCGGACAAGTGATGCTGTATATCAACAGCGGCCACAACAGCGACAGCGCCCACGAATTGGCGCAAACCATCTGGCCGCAAATCAGAGAAGCGCTGGCTCAGGCGCGCCAACAAGTCGGCACCGAATTGGAAAACGCCAAGAGCAACAACCTGTTTGTCGGCGGCCTGAATGAAATCTGGCAAGCCGTCAACGACGGACGCGCCGCCGTGTTGGTGGTAGAAGAAGATTTGCATATTCCCGCCGAAGTCAGCAGCGACGGGCGCGAGATTACCGAAGTGTTGGCCGAAGCAGTCGGCGACAGCGGCTATGACGATATTGTCGATGAAATCATCGAAAAAGCGCTCGCCACCGGCGCGCAGGTGAAATTTGTCGACAACGGCAGCCTCAAAGACATCAACCCGATGCGCGGCATGGCGGTGATTACCCGTTATTGATGCTACATCTATAAGTAAAAGGCCGTCTGAAACCGATTAATGGTTGGTTTCAGACGGCCTGAGGCTTTCATCGGCCACCTCCCCATTGTAAGCCGCTTTTACGCAGGCTTTACCGAAAACAACTTCTCCCTAAGTGAGCGCTAAGTTTTCCGTCTTATACTGGCTGCAATGAAACCGAAACGAAACGGTTTCCCTCCGATTCAACAGCCAAAAGAAGGAAGCACATCATGAAAAAATTAATTGCCGTATTGCTCAGCGCCGCCATCGGTCTGACTTCTGCCGCCAGCTTTGCCGCCCCTGCCGAGCAGCCCAAACCGCACACCAGTGCGCAAGCCCAGCAAAATAAAGCGCAGCCGCAGCAAGCCCAACAACGTCGGGCAGAGCGTCAGAGCGAACGTAAAGCAGAGCGTCAAAACGTGCGCAAAGCCGCGCCGAAAAAAGCCAAAGCCCAAAAACAACGCGTGAAAAAACAGCAGCTGAAAAAATCGCAATTGAAAAAATCGCAGCAAAACCAGCGTGCCGCCAAACCGGCACCGATGCGTGAACGTGCGGCTCGATAAGCCCGTCGTCACCACGCCGTTGCCTAGCCGCCCCTTTGTTTGGGCGGCTTTTTTGCCGATGGGGCTTTTGCCGAACGCCAAAACAGCGTAGGCTTGGTTTGAATGCCTGAGCCTTTGCAAAATATAGTGGATTAGATTTGAACCAGTACAGCGTTGGCTCGCCTTGCCGTACTAGGTTGTACTGTCTGCGGCTTGCCTCAAAGAGAACGATTTACTAAGGTGCTGAAGCACCAAGTAAATCAGTCCCGCCTTGTCCTGATTCAAATCTAATCCACTATACATTTTTCCTTGAAAATAGCCAATAAACCCGTCATTCCGGCGCAGGCCGGAATCCAGCTGCCGAAATTCAGCTTGTTGATTTTAAAGCAGCTTCAAGCGAAAAATGGATTCCGGCCTGCGCCGGAATGACGGAAGTGAGTGTTGGCGATGATTCACATAGTCATTTTGCAAAGGTCTCGGCCTGTTTTAAATTTACGGCGCCGGCCGCTTCCCGCCCACATTTTTGATTTGATGCTGCCATGAGAATCTTACTGCTTGAAGACGACACCATGATTGCCGAGGCCATGCGCGATACGCTCAAAGCCGCCGGTTATACCGTTGATTGGGTGCGCGACGGTGCCGAGGCCGAAACGGCGCTGGCCGCCCATGATTACCCGTTGGCGCTGTTTGATGTCGGCGTGCCCAAAAAGAGCGGGCTGGCGGTGTTGGAAACGCTGCGCCGCCGCCACACCGATACCGCCGTGATTATGGTGACCGCCCGTGATGCGCTGGAAGAGCGGGTGCAGGGGCTGGATTTGGGTGCCGATGATTATGTAGTGAAGCCGTTTGAGCCGGAAGAGCTGCTGGCGCGCATCCGTGCCGTTATCCGCCGCCATGCGGGAAAAAGCGCGCCCTTAATCGGCAACGGCGTTATCACGCTCAATCCGGCCACACTCGAAGTGGCGAAAAACGGCGTCAGCCACCGCCTTTCCGCGCGCGAATATGCGCTGCTGCATGCTTTGCTGCTGCACCCGGGCACGGTGTTGTCGCGGCAGGAATTGGAAGAGCGGATTTACGGTTGGAACGAAGAAGTGGAAAGCAATGCGGTGGAATTTCTGATTCACGGCATCCGCAAAAAACTCGGCAGCGATGCCATCAAAAACGTGAGGGGGCTGGGATGGCTGGTATCGCCCCAACTTTGAGCAACCGCTCCCTGCGCCGCCGCTTAGCCGTGGGCTTGTCGCTGCTGGTTTCCGCCGTGGCGCTGGCAACAGGCGGACTTTCTTATTACACCGCTTTTCGCGAAGCCCATACCCTGCAAGACAGCCAGCTCAAACACATCGCCGGTTTGGTCGATCCGCGCAATCCGGTGTTGCGGCAGGCTTCAGACGGCCTTGATGCCGTCGACAATGCGGCCGGTCTGCA
>CAYVIS010000105.1:0-7160 GCA_964451565.1 uncultured Neisseria sp. | reverse complement strand
GCCATGCCCACCAGCGCCCAGCCCTGGCCGCTGCCACGGTTGAGTGCGGCCTGCACCGATTGCTGCACATGCTGCTTCATCGAGCGCGCGGCTTTCTGCATCCACAAAATCATGTAGGTAATCATGGCCACGGCCACCAAGCCGATGATGCCCACCACCAATTCCTGCTGCTTTTGCGGGATTTCACCGGTTTCGCGGTGGATGCCGTAGCCGACGGCCAAACACATCAATGCCGCCAACACCACGCCCAGCCACACTTTCGGCATCAGACGGCCGTTGCCGGATTGCTTGAGAAAGCCGGCCACAATGCCGACGATTAAAGCCGCTTCGATGCCCTCGCGCAGCATGATGAGAAATGCGATAAACATAATCAACACACAAATGTAAATATTTGTTTGTTGTTATAGTCCTGTTTAAACATAAATGCAAATAGTTTTTGTTTTTTGAAGAAAGAATAGGAATTGATGGGATTCATGATACGGGAGAATAGATTGAAGACCGTCTGAAGCAGCCGCAATCCGGCGCAAAATAAAACACCGCTTGAGATAAAGCGGCGTTGGTTGTTTGGTTGGTGGTGCGGCATCCGCATACGGCGCAAAGGCCGTCTGAAACGGGAACCGCAGCGGCGTTACTGCTTGGCCGCCCATTCCGCCGGCGTGGCGGCGGTGGTGATGGAGAGCGCGTGCAGCTCGTTGCTGGCGAGTTTTTCTTTCAAACCGTCTTTAATCAGGCGGTGACGGGCAAGGCGGGCTTTGCCTTCAAAGGCGGAGGATACGATGTGGGCGAAAAAGTGATGGCCGTCGCCTTCCACTTCGATGTGTTCGCAGGGGGCAACGGCGGCAATCATGTCTTTGACTTGTTCGGGCGTGAGCATGGGGGTTCCTTACGGTAAGGGTTTCAGACGGCCTTTTATAGTGGATTAGATTTGAACCAGTACAGCGTTGGCTCGCCTTGCCGTACTAGGTGTACTGTCTTCGGCTCCCCGCCTTGTCCTGATTCAAATCTAATCCACTATATTCATGGCGGCGTATTTTGCGCCATTATACTAGCATTCGCGCGGCAGACTGAATGTTGCAACGATATTCTGTATAATCGGTCTACACCCATTCAAGCAGACAAACCGGCTGCGTTGCTTCGCCTTGCCGTACTCGCGGTACTGTCTTCGGCTCGCTGCCTGCCCGTTTTGCCTGCTTGAATGGGTACGATATATTTTTCAGACGGCCTCAAGCGCTTCCGTCATTGCGGCGCAGGCCGCAATCCATATTGCAGGCGTGGAAATAATGCTGCTATTTTTCAGACGGCCTTTTATCCCACCGCAATCATTCAGGCCGTCTGAAACCACTTTTCCACGAGTAAAACCATGATCCGTTTCGAGCAAGTTTCCAAAACCTATCCCGGCGGTTTTCACGCGCTGAAAAACGTCAGCTTCAATATCGACAAAGGCGAGATGATTTTCGTGGCCGGCCATTCCGGCGCCGGCAAATCGACCGTGCTCAAGCTGATTGCCGGCATCACCAAGCCCACCACCGGCAAGGTGTGGATGAACAATCAAGACATCGGCAGCCTCGGCGACAACCAAATCGGCTTTCTGCGCCAACACATCGGCATTGTGTTTCAAGACCACAAAATCCTGTTTGACCGCAATGTGTTGCAAAACGTATTGCTGCCGCTGCGCATCATCGGCTACGACCGTGCGCAGGCCGAAAAGCGCGCGCGGGTGGCGATTGAAAAAGTGGGCTTGGGCGGCCGCGAACAGGCCGACCCGATTACCCTCTCCGGCGGCGAACAGCAGCGCCTGTGTATCGCCCGTGCCGTGGTGCACCAGCCCAGCCTCTTGATTGCCGACGAGCCTTCCGCCAACCTCGACCGCGCCTACGCGCTCGACATCATGGAATTATTCAAAACCTTTCACGAAGCAGGCACCACCGTGATTGTGGCCGCGCACGACGAAACGCTGATGGCCGACTACGGCCACCGTATTTTACGTTTGCAGGAAGGCAGGTTTGCCGCATGAACCATTACCTCTCGCTCCACCTCGAATCTGCCCGTAACGCCGCGCGCCACTTCATCCGCCAGCCGTTTGCCACGCTGCTGATTCTGCTGATGCTCGCCATCGCCATGACGCTGCCGCTGGCGCTCTATTTGGGCGTGCAAAGCGGTCAGGCCGTGCTCGGCAAGCTCAACGAAGCGCCGCAGATTACCCTCTATATGGAGCTGGGCGCAGATGAAGTTGATGCCGAAGCGGTGAAAACCCTGCTGGCGGAAGACACCCGCATCGACAGCAGCGAATTTGTCGGCAAACAAAAAGGCTTGGAAGAATTGCAGCAAAGCATGGGCGGACAGGATTTGGTGTCGATGCTCGATGAAAACCCGCTGCCCGACGTGTTTATCGTCACCCCCGATGCCGGCACCGCGCCCGAAGCCATGCAGGCTTTGCAGCAGGATTTGAGCGAATTACCGATGGTGGAAGCCGCCAAGCTCGACACCGAATGGATGCAGACGCTGTATCAAATCAATGATTTTGTGCACAAAATTTTCTGGTTTCTCGCCATTACCCTGAGCGTGGCCTTTGTGTTGGTGGCACACAACACCATCCGCCTGCAAATCCTCAGCCGCAAAGAAGAAATCGAAATCACCAAGCTGCTGGGCGCGCCCGCTTCGTTTATCCGCCGCCCGTTTTTATACCAAGCCGCCTGGCAGAGCGTGCTCTCCGCCGCCCTCAGCATCGGCCTGTGCGCCTGGCTGATGAACGCCAGCCAGCCCTTGGTCAACCAGATTTTCCGTCCCTACGGCCTCAACATCGAATGGCGCTTTTTCCATGCGTGGGAAATTCTGATGGTGTTGGCAGTAGTGACCGCGCTGGGCATCGCCGGCGCTTGGTTGGCAACGCAGCAGCATTTGTTGAGCTTTAAAGCGAAACGCTGAAACAGGGTTTACTGAAGATAAAGGCCGTCTGAAACGATATGTGTTCAGACGGCCTTTGCTATAATCGGTATGTGATGCGGGGAAGTGACACAAACCGCAAGGCTTGAGACCTTTGCAAAATACATTCTTCCTTGAAAACAGCCAATAAACCTGTCATTCCGGCGCAGGCCGGAATCCAGATGCCGAAATTCAGCTTGTTGATTTTAAAACAGCTTCAAGCGGAAAATGGATTCCGGCCTGCGCCGGGGTAGCGTAGCGGACTTGCGCAGCTAATGACGGAATTGAGTGATTTGCGATGATTCACATAGTAATTTTGCAACGGTTTCGGCTTGCCTCAACCCGCCCAGCCCCACCTTTTCACGAAAGCCCACCATGAACCTCCTCAACGCCCTCACCGCCCGTCTGCTCGAACACAACCACACCGTCACCTGCGCCGAATCCTGCACCGGCGGTCTGCTGGCGGCGGAGCTGACCAAGCTGTCCGGCAGCTCGGCTTGGTTCGACATGGGTTTCGTCACCTACAGCAACGAGGCCAAGCAGCAGCTGTTGGGCGTCAGCCAAGCCACGCTGGATTATTACGGCGCGGTGAGCGAGGAGACTGTGCGCGAAATGGCGCTGGGCGCGCTGTTGGCCGCCAAAGCCGACTTTTCGCTGAGCATTTCCGGCATTGCCGGACCGACCGGCGGCAGCGATGAAAAACCGGTCGGCACGGTATGGTTCGGCTTGGCTGCCAAACAGCATATCTGGGCGACAACCGCTTTGTTTGAAGGCAACCGTGACGCCGTGCGCACGCAGGCGGTGCAGTTTGCGTTGGCATTTCTGCTGGAAAAAATGGTGGCGGTTGAGGACGATGCGGCGGGATGTGTTTGAAGGCCGTCTGAATGGTTCGACAGGCTCACCACAAGTGCTCCGACAATAATATAGTGGATTAGATTTGAACCAGTACAGCGTTGGCTCGCCTTGCCGTACTAGCTGTACTGTCTGCGGCTCCCCGCCTTGTCCTGATTCAAATCTAATCCACTATAATTCGCCGCCAACCCGTCCAAACCCTTTCAGACGGCCTCAAATCCTGTCATCCAACTTTCACATCTCCTTCATTTTTCTGCCACAAATCCCCGTTATAGTGGTTCCGTTTCAAGTCTTATTCCCTTCTATAAATCTACAAGGAAAACCTGATGAAACTGAACGCATTCTCCGCCCTGCTGGGCTTTTCAATGCTGCTGGCAAGCGGCGCGGCCTCTGCGGCTTCGGCCACCGGCGCGGGCGCAACTTTCCCGCAGCCGCTCTACACCCAGTGGGCGCAAAGCTATCAGGCGGCCACGAACAACCAAATCAATTATCAAGGCATCGGCTCCAGCGGCGGCGTGAAGCAGGTGGTCGCCGGTACGGTCGATTTCGGCGCCACTGACGATCCGTTGAGCAAAGCCGATCAAGACAAACAAGGCTTGGTGCAGTTCCCGGCGGTGGTCGGCGGCGTGGTGCCGATTGTCAACATCGACGGTGTCGCCCCCGGCAAACTGCGCCTCACCGGCCAAGTGTTGGCCGACATCTATTTGGGCAACATCAACCAATGGAACGATGCCGCCATCACCAAGCTCAACCCCGGCGTGAAGCTGCCCGCCAGCCCGATTATCCGCGTGGTGCGCGCCGACGGCTCGGGCACGACATTTAACTTCACCCATTATCTGAACCAAGTGGCCGGTTCGTGGAAAAGCGTCGGCGCATCGAAAAGCCCGAAATGGCCGGTGCAGGAAGCAGCCGGTAAAGGCAACGCCGGCGTGGCGCAATATGTAGGCCGTCTGAAAAATTCCATCGGCTATGTGGAATATGCGTTTGCCAAACAAAACAAACTGGCGCACACGCAGCTGCAAAACAAAGCCGGTAAATTCGTGCAGCCTTCGCAAGCCACTTTTGCCGCCGCAGCACAAGTCAACTGGCAGGCCGCGCCGGGCTACAATCTGGTGCTGACCAACCAAAGCGGTGCCAACGCTTGGCCGATTACCGCCGCCACTTTCATCCTGCTGCCGAAAAACGGCAAGCCCGGCCAAAACGCCGAAGTAATTAAATTCTTCGATTGGGCGTTTAAAAACGGCGATGCTGCTGCCAAAAAGCTGGATTATGTGCCGCTGCCCGCCGCCACCAAAAACCAAGTGCGCAACACCTGGAAAGGCATCTAACCCGCTTTTCCGCGCGACTGAGGCCGTCTGAACGATTCAGACGGCCTTTTTCACGACTGCAACAAACCCCAAGGCCGTCTGAAAAAACGCTATAATCCGCAGCATTGGTTTCCTATGAAGAACACATCAACATGACACGCAAAATCCTCGTAACCTCCGCGCTGCCCTATGCCAACGGCAGCATCCACCTCGGCCACATGGTCGAACACATCCAAACCGACATCTGGGTGCGCTTTCAAAAACTGCGCGGCCACGAATGCTATTACTGCTGCGCCGACGACACCCACGGCACGCCCGTGATGCTGGCCGCGCAAAAGCAAGGCATCTCGCCGGAAGACATGATTGCCAAAGTGCGCGAAGAGCATCTGGCCGATTTCAGCGGCTTCGGCATCGGCTACGACAATTACTACAGCACCCACTCGCCTGAAAACAAAGAATATTCCGAAAAGATTTACCGCGCCCTCAAAGCCAACGGCAAAATCGAAGCGCGCACCATCGAGCAGCTTTTCGACCCCGAAAAGAATATGTTCCTGCCCGACCGCTTCGTGAAAGGCGAATGCCCCAAATGCCACGCGGCCGACCAATACGGCGACAACTGCGAAGTGTGCGGCACCACTTATTCGCCCACCGAATTGATTAAGCCTTATTCCGCCATTTCCGGCGCCACCCCCGTGTTGAAAGAAAGCGAACACTTCTTCTTCAAACTGGGCGACTGCGTCGAATTTCTGCAAAGCTGGACTTCCGGCAGCAGCACGCTCGCCAACGGCCGCGTGCAGCCGCATTTGCAGCCCGAAGCGCTGAACAAAATGAAAGAATGGCTCGCGCCCGACGAAAACGGCGAAGGCGGCCTCAGCGATTGGGACATCTCCCGCGATGCCCCCTATTTCGGCTTTGAAATTCCCGATGCGCCGGGCAAATATTTCTATGTGTGGCTCGATGCCCCGATTGGCTACATGGCCTCGTTTAAAAACCTGTGCGACCGCATCGGCGTGGATTTCGACGAATTTTTCCAAGCCGGCAGCCAAACCGAAATGTATCACTTTATCGGCAAAGACATCCTCTATTTCCACGCCCTGTTTTGGCCGGCCATGCTGCAATACAGCGGCCACCGCACCCCCACCGGCGTGTTTGCCCACGGCTTTCTCACCGTTGACGGCCAAAAAATGTCGAAATCACGCGGCACGTTTATCACCGCCCGCTCCTACCTCGACCAAAAACTCAACCCCGAGTGGATGCGCTACTACATCGCCGCCAAGCTCAACAGCAAAATCGAAGACATCGATTTAAACCTGCAAGACTTCATCGCCCGCGTGAACAGCGATTTGGTCGGCAAATACGTCAACATCGCCGCGCGCGCCTCCGGTTTTATCGCCAAACGCTTTGAAGGCCGTCTGAAAGACGTATCAAACAGCGCCTTGCTGGCACAACTGGCCGCCCAAAGCGAAGCCATCGCCGCCGACTACGAAAACCGCGAATACGCCAAAGCCCTGCGCGACATCATGGCGCTGGCCGACGTGGTAAACGAATATGTTGATGCCAACAAACCCTGGGAACTGGCCAAACAAGAAGGCCAAGACGCGCGCCTGCATGAAGTGTGCAGCGAGCTGATCAACGCCTTCAAAACCCTCAGCGTTTACCTCGCGCCGGTGTTGCCGCAAGTGGCCGCCGAAGCCGCCGCCTTCCTCAACCTGCCGCAACTGACTTGGGCCGATGCCGCCCAAACGCTTTCAGACGGCCACAGCATCAACAAATACCAACATTTAATGCAACGCGTGGAGCAACAACAAGTGGATAATCTTATCGAAGCCAACAAACAAAGCATCGCCGCCGCCGAAGCCGCACCCGCCGCCGACGCGGGCAAATTCGCCCCCGTGGCCGAACAAGCCTCGTTCGACGACTTTATGAAAATCGACATGCGCGTGGCCAAAGTGCTGAACTGCGAAGCCGTGGAAGGCAGCACCAAACTGCTCAAATTCGACCTCGATTTCGGCTTTGAACAGCGGGTGATTTTCTCCGGCATCGCCGCCAGCTACCCCAATCCCGCAGAGCTCAACGGCC
>CAYVIS010000104.1:0-7165 GCA_964451565.1 uncultured Neisseria sp. | reverse complement strand
TGGGTTGGAGGGGGTGTCCAACTTTTTGGGTACAGTTCACGCTTTCAGACGGCCTGATGTTTTTATGCAATCAAACGCATCGTCATTGCCGGGCTTGACCCGGCAATCCGGTTTGAGGTCGTCTGAAACATTGCATATTCCTGTATAACCCGACAATCCGATTCTGAGGCTATTATCGGCAAAAATCAGCAATCGGGCTGCGGCACCTTGTGTTGCACGGCATACACGGCGGCTTGTACGCGGCTGCTCAGCTCCAATTTGCGCAGGATATTTTGCACGTGCACTTTGATGGTGGATTCGGCTAAATCAAGATGACGGGCGATGACTTTGTTGCTGTGTCCGGCGGCCAGATAACCCAAAATTTCCAATTCACGCGGGGTGAGATTGGCCAGCTCGTTGTTTTTCGGCGGAGCGGCGGGGGAAATCAGCGATTGCACCAGGCGGGCGGTCATTTCGGGGGAGAAAACGTTGTCGCCGTCCACAGCTTTGCGGATGCTTTCGAGCAGGAAATCGGCATTGATGTTTTTCAGCAGGAAACCGCGCGCGCCGATGCGCATGCATTCGGTCAAGTCGTCGCTGTCTTCGGATACGGTGAGCATCACCACGGTTTGTTCGGGGCGGGCGCTGAGGATTTGTGCCAGCGCTTCTCGGCCGTTCATCACGGGCATATCGAGATCGAGCAACACGATATCGGGTTGCAGTTGCTCCACCAGCTTCACGCCGGCCAGCCCGTCGGCAGCTTCGCCGATGACTTCCAAATCTTCTTGACGGGAGAGCAGGGCTTTGATGCCGCTGCGGAATAATGTGTGGTCGTCGATAAGAATAATCTTGATCTCGCTCATGTGGCTGTTCTCTTATTGTGTGGCAAGGTTAATGTGATTGTAGTTCCTTGTAGCAGCTGCGATTGTACCTGAAGTCCTGCATGGATGCGACGGGCGCGTTCGTGCATGATGCCCAGCCCGACATGTTCGCCGCCGAGGGTTTTCAGACGGCCTGTGTCGAAGCCGACGCCGTCGTCGCTGATGCTCATGATGAAGTCTTGTTCGTTGGTGATTTCCAGCTTCACATGTTTGGCCTGCGCGTGTTTGCGGATGTTGGATAGGCTTTCCTGCAAAATGAAAATCGCCTGCAATTGCTCGTCGTTGCTCAAGGGCAGGCCGTGGCCGCGCCAGTCGGTATCGACCGGAATCTGTGTTTGCTGCTCGAAACGTTTGACCAGCGTCTGCACGGCTTCGGGAAATTCTTTTTTGCTGATTTTGGTGCGGAAGTTGAGCAGCAGCTCGCGCACGTCGTCGTAGCATTCCTGCACGCCTTCTTTGATGAAACGCATGTTTTCTTCCACCTGCTCGTTTTCACCCGCGGCCACGGCGCTTTCGAGCATCTGCACTTGCAGGTTGAGGAAGGTGAGTGTTTGGGCGATGCTGTCGTGCAGGCCTTGCGCCATCAGGTTGCGCTCCTGCAAAACAGCCAATTGCTTGCTTTCTTCAGCCAAGCGGCTGTTGGCGATGGATACGCCGAGCTGGTCGCATAAGGCATGCAGAATATAGGTGGCTTTTCCATCGAGCTTGTGGCCGTCTGAAAAATAAAGCGTGAAAATGCCCAATTCCTGCTCTTTATAGCGGATGGGGAACACAGCCACGTCATCGAAGCCGACATTCTCACACAAGGTAGGGGCGGCGGGCTGGCTGTGGGTATCGAAGAAAATCACCGGCTGCTCGCCGCTTTGTTGCGCCGCTGCGCCGCAGAGGCATTCTTCGAGGTGCTCGCATTGTTCGGCGGTTTGCAGCTTTTCAGGCAGGCCGATGCTGGCCACCAAATCCATGCGCTTGCGGTCGAAGTCTAAAAGGCGCACACTGCCTGCTGCGGCGGATACTTCGGGCAACACGCGCGCGAGGAAATCTTCGGCGGCGGCGGTGGGGTTGTGGCTTTGGTGCAGGCCGCGCGTGGTTTGGTAAAGCGTGTCGAGCTCGTGGTTTTTGCGGGCGAGGTTTTCGGTTTGAATGGCAACTTGGCCTTCCAAATCGGTGTAGAGCGCTTGCAAATGCGCACTCATTTCGTTGAATCCGCGCGCCAGTTGGGCAAATTCGGCCACTTCGCCGGTGGTGATTTTCGCACCGAATTCGCCGCGTTTGATGGCGCGCACGCCGTCGCGCAAAACGTCAATCGGGCGGATAACCCATAAATACAGCAACACCACCATCACGCCCGCGCCCACCATCACCATTGCCATCAAGGCCGTCTGAAACAGGCGCAGCCATTCGGTGTTGCGGGCGTTGACGTTTTCGACCGACAACACAAAATCATCAATCACGCTGACAAAACGGCTCAATTGCTCGGCGGTGGGCGGCTGGCCGTGTTCGGTCAGCGGCTTGATAACGGTATACCAGCGGTTGACCATCGCATTCATTTTTTCGTGCACTTCGGGCTTATCGGGCAGAAACAGCGGCCTGGCCGGATCGCCGTTTTGGATATTGTGCATGGTGTTTTCAAATGCGCTGATTTGTTGCGCAACAAGCTGCGCATCGGCACCTTGGTTGACCAAATAAGCGAGCCGGTAAGTGCGCATGCGCAGGCTGCCTGCCTCATTGATGGCCGCCCCCGCGCCTTCAAGCCGCCACGACAAAACCAGCGTGAAGGCAATGGAAAAAAGCGCCGCGCCGACCCATAAGCAGGTCAGAAATTTCAGGCGTGCGGAGAGGCTGGAGAAAGTCGGGTTCATGAGCAGGGCAAATAAGATAACTAGTTCTAAAGTATCATTCGGAAGAGGTATTTTCAATACCCCGAAAGACTAGGTGTTTATCCGCTGAATGAGGCTGGGTTTTCGTGTAAAATTCTGTCAATATATTTCATCGGAAAACGGTTTGATATCAAATTCAGTATCAAAAAATTTTCAGATTTCGCAGGTTGATGTTTATAGTGGATTAAATTGAATCAAGACAAGGCGGGAAGCCGCAGACAGTACACCTAGTACGGCAAGGCGAGCCAACGCTGTATGGGTTTAAATTTAATTCACTATATTTTCAGACGGCCTGACAAAGGCGGACATTATTCTATGATTAAAATTCTGTATTTCGGCGTGCTCAAGCAGCAATTGGCCACAGCCCAAGAAGAAATCGCCTGGCCGGGCGGCAGCGGCAGTGATTTGTTGGCGCTGCTGCACGCGCGCGGCGGCGAATGGCAAACGGCGTTGGCTGCCGATAAAATTTTCCGGCTGGTGATTAACAAAAAAATCAGCGCCTGGAGCGACCATATTCCCGACGGCGCCGAAGTCGGCCTGCTGCCGCCGGTAACGGGGGGCTGAGATGCACACCGTTATCCGTGTCCAACACGATGATTTTAATCTGCAACAAGAATACCAAGCCTTGCTGGCCGGCGGCGATAATGTCGGCGCGGTAGTGAGCTTTACCGGCCTCGTGCGCGACCGCGATACCGACACGCGCCTTTCCCACCTTTATCTCGAGCATTTTCCCGAGGTGACCGAAGCCGAAATCGGCCGCATTGTCGACAGCGCCGCCGAGCGCTGGCCGCTTTCCGCCTGCACCGTGATTCACAGGGTAGGGGCGTTGGCCGCCGATGAGCAGATTGTGTTGGTGCTCACCGCTTCCGAGCACCGCAAGGCTGCTTTTGCCGCAGCCGAATATTTGATGGATTATTTGAAAACCGAAGCACCGTTTTGGAAGAAAGAAAGCTTTTCAGACGGCCGTGAGCATTGGGTAGAAGCCAAGCAGAGCGACCGCACGGCCGCAAGCGGATGGGACAAACCAGCATGAGAGTCAGCGCATTGATTTTAGCCGGCGGTAAGGGCAGCCGCATGGGCGGGCAGGACAAAGGCCTGGTCGAATGGCAGGGCAAGCCGTTTATCGGCCATGTGGTCGACTGCATCAAACCGCAGGTGGATCATCTGGCCATCAGCGCCAACCGCAATCTGGAAACATACGCCGCCTACAGCCCGCACATTTTCACCGATGCGCGCCAATGGCAGGGCTTGGGGCCGCTGACAGCTTTGTGCACCGCCGCCAGCGATATCCAGCTGGCCAAAGCCGATTGGCTGCTGGTGGTGCCGTGCGACACCTTAAACCTGCCCGCCGATTTGGTGAAAACCTTTAAAAACGCCGCCCAACGCTCGCCGCTTTGCAGCGCTTTTTACGCTCAAACCGGCAACCAGCCGCATTACAGCATTATGTTTATCCGTCCGCAGCTTCTGCCCAGCTCGATTGCCTACCTCAATGCAGGCATGCGCACCATCCGCGGCTGGCTGCAACAGCAGCGCGCCCGCTCGGTGGTGTTTGCCTCGGAAGCAGATTTTGCCAATTACAACTCACTGCAAGATATGGAAAACCCGTCATGTTAGATTTCGAAATCGCCCGTCAGCAATTGCTCGACACCCACAGCTGCGCCCTCGGCAGCGTTAATCTGGCGCTGATGGAAGCCGCCAACCGCTTTTTATCCGCGCCGCTGCAAGCCCGTTATCCCAGCCCGATGTTTGACAACAGCGCGATGGACGGCTACGCATTGTGCGATAAAGAAGGCCGTCTGAAAGATTTCACCATCGTCAGCCGCGTGCAGGCAGGAGATGCCGCCGCCACGCCGCTGCAACAAGGTGAAGCGGTGCGCATTTTCACCGGCGCGCCGCTGCCGCAAAACACCACCGCCGTGGTGCCGCAGGAGCAGACCGAAGTCGACGGCCAATCGCTGCATGTCAACGCCGAAATCGAACCCGGCCAACACATGCGCATGAAAGCCGAAGAAATCGAAGTCGGCGACGAATTGCTGGCGCAGGGCAGCAAAATGAACGCCGCCGCCCTCGGCTTGGCCGCCTCGCAAGGCTATAAAAATGTGCCGGTATACGATAAATTGAAAGTCATCGTCTTTTCCAGCGGCAACGAAATCACCGAGCCGGGTGAGCCGCTCGGCGACGGCAAAATTTACGATGCCAACCGCTACCAAATGATTTCGTGGCTGAAAACCCGCGGCGCCGAAGTGATGGACGGCGGCATCCTGCCCGACGATTTGGCACGCACCGAAACCGCCTTGGGCTACGCCGCCAAAAAATTCGACGTGATTGTCACCAGCGGCGGCGCATCCGTGGGCGAGGCCGATTACCTGAAACAAGCCATTGAAAACGTGGGCACGCTCACCACCCATACGCTCGCCATCAAACCGGGCAAACCCTTTGCCTGGGGCAATATCGGCAACACCAAAGTGTTTATCCTGCCCGGCAATCCCGTAGCCACATTCGTGACCGCGCACATGTTGCTGTTTCCCGTGTTAAACAAACTGATGGGCAAATATCCGCGCTATTGGAACTTGCCCAATTTCAACGTAAAAGCCGCGTTCAGCACCAAAAAAGCCATCAAACGGCGCGAATTTCTGCGTGTGCGCATTGAAGTAGACGAAGCGGGCGACACCACCGCCGTGTTGCTGCCCAACCAGGGTTCCGCCATGCTCAGCACCTGCGCCCATGCCACCGCCTTGTGCGAAGTGCCGCCGGGCACCGTCATCGAAGCAGGGCAGCGCGTGAAGGTGCATATGTTGCCGACCTGATGAGTTGTTATAGTGGATTAGATTTGAACCAGTACAGCGTTGGCTCGCCTTGCCGTACTAGGTGTACTGTCTGCGGCTCCCCGCCTTGTCCTGATTCAAATCTAATCCACTATATATCAAAGGCCGTCTGAAACATCAAAATGTGTTTCAGACGGCCTTTGATATTTTAGTGCTCAAATTTCCTGATTCAATACCGAATCTGCTTTTTCGTTTGGCAGTAAACCATTGAGGACAATCGCCAAAATGGCACACAAACCCACGCCCGCAAAGCTCATGCTGCCGAATTTAATCACCATGCCGCCCACGCCGGTGGTGAGCACCGAACTCACAATCACCAGATTTTTCGGCTGCATCAAATCCACCTTCGCATCAATTAGCGTTTTGAGGCCGAGCGACGCAATGGTGCCAAACAATAAAATCATCACCCCGCCCATCACCGGCAGCGGAATCGACGCCAAAAAAGCATTGAATTTACCGAAAAAAGCCATGCAGATGGCAAACACCGCCGCCCAAGTCATGATTTTCGGATTGCTGTTTTTCGTGAGCATCACCGCGCCGGTCACTTCACCGTAAGTCGTCACCGGCGGTCCGCCGATCAAGCCGGCCACACACACGCCCAAACCGTCGCCCGCCAGCGTTTTGTGCAAGCCCGGGTCTTTGGCATAATCCCGTCCGGTGACCTTGCCAATCGCCATCACCCCGCCGATGTGTTCAATCGCAGGCGCAATCGCCACCGGCAGCATAAACAGCGCCGCATGCCAGTTAACCTCAGGCGTAATAAACTGCGGCACCGCAAACCAAGGCGCATCCATAATCGGCTGCACATCCACCAGACCGAGGAAGAGGGCGGCGATATAACCTGCCGCCACGCCCAGCAGAATCGGTACCAACTTCATCATTCTGCTGCCGAACACCGCCACCATCACCGTCACCGCAAAAGTAAAGCCCGACAGCAGCAGCGAATGGCTGTAATCCACCACCTGCTCGCCACCGGCCTGACCCATCGCCATCTGGCTGGCCACCACTGCCACCGAAAGGCCGATAACCATAATCACCGGCCCGATAACCACCGGCGGCAGCAAACGATTGACCGTGGCCAATCCGCGCCATTTCACCAGCCCTGCAAACACAAAATACATAAAACCCGCCGCAAACAAACCAAACATGGTGGCGGGCAGCCCCCATTCGGCGATGGCATAAATAATCGGCGCAATAAAAGCAAACGAAGAGCCCAAAAAAATCGGCACCTTGCGCCGGGTAATTACTTGGAAAAGCAGCGTGCCGATACCCGCACCCAAAAGCGCCATCGCCGGGTTTAATCCGGTCAGCAGAGGCACCAACACCATCGCACCGAATGCCACAAACAATATTTGTGCACCCGAAATCGCCATTTTAAGCTGTTGCATATTTATCCCGCTTTATTTTGATTGTTAACGCAGCGGATTATACCGCCCGCCGATTTATTTGTGTGGAAAGCTTGAAGTGAAGAGGTCGGGATTTTTGTGAAGCTACATTTCCTTATTTGAATCGACAATAATCCGTCATTTCTGTAGTGGTAGGAGCGCTAAAGCCATGCGTGAATATTTGCGACACTACTCAAATAAATAATTTAACATAATAC
>CAYVIS010000103.1:0-7255 GCA_964451565.1 uncultured Neisseria sp. | reverse complement strand
GGCAAAGCGCCGGTGTGGTGGTTTGGCGGCGGTTTCGACCTCACGCCGTTTTATCCGTTTGACGAAGACATCGTGCATTGGCACCAAACCGCGCACAACCTGTGCGCACCGTTTGGTAAGGGCGTGTATGCGGAATACAAAAAATGGTGTGACGACTATTTTTATCTGAAACACCGTGGCGAAACCCGCGGCGTGGGCGGGCTCTTTTTCGACGACTTAAACCGCTGGGATTTCGCCACCTGCCTGAACTTTATCCGCGCAATCGGCGGCGGCTATATCGAAACCTACACACCCATCGTCGCGCGCCGCAAAGCCACGCCTTATGGCGAGCGCGAACGCGATTTCCAGCTTTACCGCCGCGGCCGCTACGTCGAATTCAACCTGGTGTGGGATAGAGGCACACTTTTCGGCCTGCAAAGCGGCGGGCGCACGGAAAGCATTTTGATGTCGATGCCGCCGCTGGTGCGCTTCGAATACCGTTACCAACCGCAAATCGGCTCGCCCGAAGCGCGGCTGGACGATTATCTGCAGCCGCGCGATTGGCTGGCGTAATAGAGCCGTCTCAATTGAAATAGGCCGTCTGAATGCATTTTGTATTCAGACGGCCTTTATAATTTCTGTTTTGTTAATTATGAAATCATAATTAATAAATTTACTTGAAATTCAGACGGCTTTAGAATTTTCTGCATACCATATTCAAAGCAATAGGAAAAACCATGAGCCAACCGATTTCACGCCGCCGTTTTATGCAGACCACCGCCGTGGCAGGCGCCGCACTTGCCGCCGTTGCCGCGCCCGTATTGGCGCAAAACAACCGTGCCGCCGCCACTCAAGGAAATACCATGAATCTCAACCTCACCCAAGAATGGGACAAAAAATTCCCGCAAAGCAGCCAAGTCAGCCATCGCAAAATCACCTTCACCAACCGCTACGGCATCACGCTGGCGGCGGATTAATATACGCCGAAAAATGCGCGCGGCAAGCTGGCGGCGATTGCGGTGAGCGGTCCGTTTGGTGCGGTGAAAGAACAGTCTTCCGGTCTGTATGCGCAAACGCTGGCCGAGCGCGGCTTCATCGCGCTTGCGTTTGACCCGTCTTACACCGGCGAGAGCGGCGGGCAGCCGCGCCATGTCGCTTCGCCGGATATCAACACCGAAGACTTCAGCGCCGCCGTCGATTTTCTGGCCAACCAAAGCGATGTCGACCCCGAACGTATCGGCATTCTCGGCATTTGCGGCTGGGGCGGCATGGCGCTGAACGCGGCGGCGATGGATACCCGCATCAAAGCCACCGCCACTTCTACGATGTATGACATGACCCGTGTGATGGCCAACGGCTACAACGATTCGGTTGATGCCGAGCAGCGTTATCAAAACCGCGTTGCGCTCAACGCCCAACGCAGCCGCGATTTCGCCGACGGCAGCCTCGCGCCTTCTACTAATAATCTGCCGGAAAAACTGACCGGCAACGAGCCGCAATTTGTGCAGGAATATTTCGCTTATTACAAAACGCCGCGCGGTTTCCATTCCCGCTCTGTCAATTCTAACGGCGCGTGGACGGCTACCATGCCGCTGTCGTTTATCAACATGCCGCTGCTGAACTATGCCGCCGAAATCCGCAACCCGGTGTTGGTGGTGCACGGCGAAAAAGCCCACTCGCGCTATTTCAGCGAAGATGCGTTTAAAAAGCTCACCGGCAGCAACAAATCGCTGTTGATTGTGCCCGATGCCACCCATGTGGATTTGTATGACAATCAGGCAGGCAAAATCCCGTTCGATAAATTTGAACAATTTTTCAAAACCCATTTTAAATAAGCGCTTAAAGGCCGTCTGAACACTTTAGCAAGCTCACTGCAAGCACTTGCGGCCAACCTTTCAGACGGCCTTGCCCACTTAATGGAAACCCTTATGAACCACGCTTTTCCGCTCAACCAAATCATCGCGCCCGACAGCCCCGTGTATCAGGAAATCCACCGCATCGTCGATGAAAACGCGCCGCTGCTGGCAGAATTAAACAGCGGTTATCACCCGCCCGAAGCCGTCCGCCGCCTGCTCGGCCAAATCACCGGCAGCGAAATCGACGCCAGCTTCCGCGCCAACCTGCCGCTTTACAGCGACTTTGGCCGCCATCTGCGCATCGGCAAAAACGTGTTCATCAACACCGGCGTCATGTTTACCGACCTCGGCGGCATCACGCTGGAAGACAACGTGCTCATCGGCCCGCGCGCCAACCTCATCAGCGTCAACCATCCGCTCGATCCGGCCGAACGGCGCGGCGTGATTCTCAGCCCGGTCGTCATCCGTCAAAACGCTTGGATAGGCGCGGGCGCCACCATCCTGCCCGGCGTGACCGTGGGTGAAAACGCCGTGGTGGCCGCCGGTGCCGTGGTGAATAAAGACGTTCCGCCGAATACCGTGGTCGGCGGCATACCCGCCAAAATCATCAAAACAATTACAAACCGCGCGGAATAGGGCATTGCCATGAAAACCATATTGTTCACCCTGATGTTGGCGGCGGGTCTCAGCGCAAGCCCGAATGTGGAGGCCAAAGAAATGAAAGTCAAAATCACCTTAGACAACCAAGTGCACCTCGCCACCTTGGCTGATAACCCCAGCGCACAAGACCTCTACCGCCGCCTGCCGCTCAGCCTGCCCTTGGAAGACTACGCCGCGAGCGAAAAAATTGCCCGCCCGCCATTCAAACTCAACACCGCCCAAGCCCCCGCTCGCTACCGAGGCCGCCCCGGCGACATCACCTATTACGCACCTTGGGGCAACCTGGCCTTGTTTTACCAAACAGGCCCGGATGCAGCGGGGCTGGTGTATTTGGGGCGCTTTGACGGGAATGTTGACGCGCTGAAGCAGGCAAAGCAGATGAAAATAGAAGCGGTGCAATAAGCATTCAGACGGCCTGATGCCGATATCCGCCGCATCGCTCTCCGGCGGATACGGCAAACCCTTTCGCCCGCAAGCGTGTCTTGCCGCCGCCCGCATGGGGGAGTAGACTTCGGGGCTGTTGTTTGAAAAATCGGAATGCATCATGGAAATTTTTCTATTTGTTTTATTGGCCGTGGCGGTATTGGTTTTTATCGGCGCTGCGGTTTGGTTTTTTAAGGATGCCCGCAACAAGGGCTGAAGTGAAGGCCGTCTGAAAGGGTTCAGACGGCTTTTGATTATTCCCGCTTTGGAAATTATGAAATGCCGAATGGTGCATTTACTTGGATGCTGTTGTCTTTTATAGTGATTTTATTTTAGGCCGTCTGAACGGATTTGTTGCAGACGGCATCACCTATGGTTAAACGAAAACTGATGAATATTTTATTGTCTGTGATGAAGTGGCTGCTGCTGGCGGCGGTTGTGTTGGCGGCGGCAGGTTGGGCTTTTGTAACCTGGCATCCGGTGTTTGGCGGCAAGCCCGATGCGGCGAGTTTGGCGAAGATTCAGGCATCGCCGCAGTTTGACGGCCGGCAGTTTAACAATGCGGAGCCGACGGCGATGAATACCGCCACCGGCGAGCAGCCTTCGATGCTGGCTTGGTTGACATCGGTGGTGAGCCCGCCGCCGGGCAAACATCCTGCCGAGCCGTTGCCGAGCGTGCAGCCGGATTTTGCCCATTTGCAAAACGGCGATTTTGCCTGGTTGGGGCATTCGACCGTATTGTTCAAAATCGACGGCAAAACCCTCATCACCGATCCGGTGTTTTACCGCGCTTCGCCGATTCCGATAGCCGGCAGCCCATTTCCGCTGACCCACACGCCGAAAACCGCCGATTTGCCGGTGCTGGATGCGGTGTTGCTGTCGCACGATCATTACGATCATCTCGATTACCGTGCCATCAAAGAAATCGCGCCGAAAGCCGCGCATTTTTACGTGCCGCTGGGGGTGAAAGCGCATTTGCAGCGCTGGGGCATTGCCGACGATAAAATCACCGAGTTGGATTGGCACGAATCGGCCAAACTCGGCGACATCACGTTTACACTCACGCCCGCACGCCATTTCAGCGGCCGCAATTTCAACAACCGTTTTTCTACTTTGTGGGGCTCGTGGGTGGTAAAAGCGCCGGATTTGGCTTTGTTTTTCAACGGCGACAGCGGCTACGGCAAACATTTTTCCGCCATCGGCGAACAATACGGCCCGTTTGATTTGGCGTTGATGGAAAACGGTGCGTATAACGAAAACTGGGCGCTCATCCACATGACGCCGGAGCAATCGGTGCAAGCCGCGCAAGAGGTGCGCGCATCGGCGGTGATGCCGGTGCATTGGGCGAAATTCGATTTGGCGTATCACGGTTGGAAAGAGCCGATTGAACGCTTTATGAGTGCAGCCGAGGGCAAGCCGCTGCAAACCGCCACGCCGAAAATCGGCGAAGTGTTTCATATCGAGCGGCTGCCGCAGGAACGGTGGTGGGAGAGCGTGAAATAGGGCGGAAAGCCCAACATTTACGGCAAACACTCAACCTGTTGTTTGAAAAATAGTTCATCTGAATTACTCGCAAAAACACGATTCAGGCCGTCTGAAAGGCATATGATGAACCGGCAAGTTTTAATTCAACATATTAACGAACGCTACGGTATTGCCCCCGAATATCCGTGGCGCAAATATCCCGATTATGCCGTGTTTCGCCACACCGATAACCGCAAATGGTTTTGCCTGCTGATGACGCTGCCGGGCAGCCGCTTGGGGCTGGCGGATGAAGCTGAGATTGAAGTCATCAACCTCAAAGCCGCGCCGGAAATGGTGGGCTCGTTGTTGCAGATGGCGGGTGTGTTCCCCGCTTATCACATGAATAAAGAACATTGGGTGAGCGTGTTGCTGGAGGGCGGTTTGGATGAACAAACGTTGGCGGAATTGATTGGCGAGAGCCATTTCCTGACCCGCAAGTAAAGGTTTACCGTCGTATCGGCCGGATTGTTGCGGCATGATGTATGAATGAACTGAAATTGATTATTGGGAGAGACCATGAATATTTCTTTTGCAAACCAAGTGGCTTTTATCAGCGGTGCGGCCGACGGATTGGGCTTTGCTGCCGCGCAGGCGTTTGCCGATGCCGGTGCACAGGTGGCGCTGGCCGACATCAATGAGCGCCGGTTGAATGAAGTGGCCGAAACCTTGCGTGCTGCCGGGCACAATGTATTGGCGCTGGTGTGCGATGTGGCTGATGAAGCACAGGTTAAAAATGCGGTGGAACAAACTGTGGCGCATTTCGGGCGCTTGGACGCGGCCTATAATAATGTCGGCATCCACGCGCCGGTAGCCGAGCTGGCCGAAGCCGAGGGCGCGGATTTTGACCGTGTGGTAGCGGTTAATTTGCGTGGTGTGTGGAACTGCATGAAATATCAGCTCATTCAGATGAAGCGGCAAGGTGGGGGCGCGATTGTGAATTGCTCTTCGCAGGCGGGTGTGGTGGGTATTGCCGGCATCGGTGCCTACACCGCTTCCAAGCATGCCGTTATCGGGTTGACCAAATCGGCGGCGCTGGATTATGCGCGTCAGGGCATCCGCATCAACTGCATCTGCCCGGGCACCACGGATACGCCGATGGTGGCTGCCGCGATTGCCGGCGCGCCCGAACACATGGCTAAGGTAATAGACGATATTCCGCTCGGACGCATGGGCAAGCCGGAAGAAATCGCTTCGGCAGTATTGTGGCTGTGCAGTGAGCAGGCGGCGTTTACCATCGGCCAGGCGATTACGATCGACGGCGGCTACACCGTGATGTAAGGCGGGAGGCGGTTGCGTTATTCAGACGGCCTTTGGTTTATTTAACGGCTCGCTGGTTATTCGCCGCATTGCCCGAATAAGCAAACATCGGCTCTTGCAAATGGAACGTGAAGGTTTCCGTGTCGACCAGGCCGAGCACCTTGTTGCTGTCATACAGTTGCAGCAAAAACCCGGCCATCTCGCGGGCGCTGTGGTAGCGGCTGAAAGCGCGGTCGTAGTCGTATTCATCTATATCATTGGCCGTTTGACCGAATTCGGTTTGCGTGGCGGCCGGGGCGAGCACTTTGGCCTGCATTTTTGCCCCGATGCTTTGCAATTCCCGCACCAGCCCTTCGGTAAACGCGCTCACATAAAATTTGGTCGCGCAATAAGTAACTGCGTTCGGCACGATGGTATAGCCGCCGCGCGAGGAAACGTTAATCAGTTGAGTGCCCGCAATATGTTGATAATCGCGCACAAACAGACTGGAAAGCAGCGTGAGGGCGAGAATATTCACATTTAGCATAGCTTCGGTTTTCTGCAAATCCTGCCCGCCAACCGGCGCATAATTGCCGAAGCCGGCATTGTTGACCCACGTTTCCAACGGATAATCGGCCAGCTCGGCATAGAGGCGGCAGACATTTTCGGGTTGCGACAAATCCGCCGCCTTAACGATAATATCCAGCGACGGATGTGCCGCTAGGATTTCCTGTTTCAATGCCTCAAGCCGCGCTTTGCGGCGGGCCACCAAAACCAAATTTTTGCCGCGTCCGGCAAACGCTTTGGCCGCTTCATGGCCGATGCCGGCGCTGGCACCGGTAATAACCGTGTATTTTGATGCAGACATGTTAAACCTCCTTGGGTGATGGAACAGTCAGCGTATAATGTCGAGTAAGCTCTACATCAAGCGGAAAAAGAGGTTTTTATGTTTTATTCCATCGGTGAATTCGCCAAGCTCACACAACTGGGCATCCACACCTTGCGTTATTACGAACAGGAAAAGCTGATTGCGCCCCAGCGTAACTCGGCCAACCGCCGCTGTTATTCGGATAAAGACATCGAATGGGTGGAATTTATCAAACGCCTGAAAGAAACCGGTATGCCGATTAAGGACATCAAGCGCTACGCAGAATGGCGCGCACAAGGAGCGGCCAGCCTGCAAGTGCGGATGGATATGCTGGTGCAGCACCAACAACATCTCAGCCACCAAATTGCTTTACTGGTGCAGCATCAGGAAAAACTGGCGACGAAAATCAGGCTTTATCGGGAGTGGATTGAGGAACAGGGTTAGGGATGTTGTCTATTTGAAAGGCCGTCTGAAAGCTTGCATCTTTCAGACGGCCTTTTATGGTATTGCTCAAATCCATTCGAGCAGTTTGTCGGTGCTTTCCACTTGTGCATAACCGAATTGCAGCGCGGCCATAAAAGCGGCGTGCACTTGCGCGGCGGGCACGCGTACACCGTTGAATTCCAAATCCAGTGTGGCGCAGGCATCGTGGGCGAGGCAGCAAAGTGGCGGTGGTCGGCCTTGGCGGCCTCGGCCACATGGCGCTGAA
>CAYVIS010000102.1:0-7259 GCA_964451565.1 uncultured Neisseria sp. | reverse complement strand
GCCGAAGCGACTGTGGCCGACGAAGCCGGTAACGAAGCGACTGCGACTGACCCGGGTTCAGTGGATGCTATCGAGCCATGTGTTGTGGTTGATGAACAATCTGTACCGGAAGCCAGCAATGCTTCCGTAAGCGGTACGATTAATGTGAGTGACAATGGCGAAGTTGTTGCCGTGACCGTAGGCGGTAGAGACATTACTGTTGCCACCTCCGATAATCCGGTAGTGATTGCAACCGATAAAGGCACATTGACCGTCACCGGTTATGATGCTGCAGCCGGTGTGGCGACTTACACCTACACCGAAAACGGTGAAGCGAAAGATCACAGCCAAGGTGATGCTTCGGTGATTGACAGCTTCATTGTGGCGGTACGTGATGCAGCGGGTAACACCGCCATGGCCGGACTCGACATCACCATCACCGATACCGCGCCTGTGGCCGTAGACGACGTGAACAGCATCAGCGAGAAAGGTGTTTCTGTCAGCGGCAATGTGTTGGATAACGACACCCTCGGTGCCGACGTTCCGGTAGAAGTGAATCTGGAAAACGGCAACGGTGCTTACGGTCAACTGACCATTGATGCCAACGGCGAATACACTTATGTGGTGGATGCCGCCAATGCCGACGTACAGGCGCTGGATGATGGTGAAACGCTGACCGATACCTTTACTTACCAAGTAACCGATGCCGACGGCGACACCAGCACCGCCAGCGTGACCATCACCATCAACGGCGTGTCTAGCGATAAAGCCATTATCGGCACCAATGAACCGGAAACCGATATTGTCGGTGGCGGCGGTAATGACGTATTGATTGGCGACCGCGGCGGCTACAACACCGTAATCACCAAAGGCGTGGATTACAACGTGGCCATTCTGCTGGATATTTCCAACAGTATGCAGGACTACCGAACCAGCAACGGCATCACCTACTTGGAAATGGCCCGTCAATCGCTGCTCAAACTGGCGCAAGACTTGGGCGATCATGATGGCGCAATCAACGTTGCCTTTATGGCGTTCAACCGCACGGCCAATATGGTGGTGAACATCAGCGATTTGACAGAAGACAATGTCGATCAACTGCTGGCATCCATTACCAACCTGCAATTGGGACCGCGCAATCAGGGCGCAACCAACTATGACGACGCCTTTGCAGACGCCACCGCATGGTTCGACAGCGTAGCGGATAACGGCTATACCAATGTGACTTACTTCCTTACAGACGGTCAGCCCACCGTATACGGTGCAACCGGCACCAACGCTGTCGGTGCATACACCACGCAGGCAACTGTGACCGCCGCACTGAACAGCTTCAAAGGTTTGAGCGCGGTGTCTGATGTGCATGCCATCGGCTTTGCCCAAGGTATCCGTGAAACCGTGTTGAACTACTTCGACAACACCATGGAAAGCGGCGGCGATTTGTCGTCAGGCAGCATCACGCTGACAGAATCTGCCGGCCAAAACATGGCTATCTTCACCTACAGCGGTGAAACCGGCGAATCGGCTATTGTGGCCAACCCGGCCGAGCTGGATGCTGCTTTGGTGAGCGGTACCACCACCAACGTGCAGAATGCCGTGTCTGATGACGCGATGTTCGGCGGTGACGGTGACGACATCATCTTCGGCGACAGCATCAACACCGACAGCCTGTCTTGGACCGACGGCAGCACCGGCGGCGTGTACACAGCCGGCAGCCACGACGGCATGGGCGCCCAAGCGCTGACCGAGTTCATCAAATGGTCTGAAAACAGCGGCAGCGATGCCACCGACCAGCAAATTGTGGACTACGTACGCGAAAACTGGGTAGACTTGCTCGACGGTCGCAGCGACGGTGGTGATGACACGCTCAACGGTGGTAACGGCGACGACATCCTGTTCGGCGGCGCGGGCAACGACACGCTGACCGGCGGCGAAGGTGCCGACCAGTTTGTGTTCCTGGCCAACAGCAACAGCGGCGACGACGTGATTACCGACTTCGAAGCCGATATCGACAAAGTAGTATTTGCCGATTTGGTCAGCGCCGACGAGCTGCAAAATGCGGCTTGGAACGACGATACCCACACCCTCAGCTTCAGCGGCGTGGGCAGCGATGGCGTTGAATACAACAACAGCATCACCTTCAACGGCATGTCCGGCGGTCAAACGCTGGAAAATGTGTTGGAGAAACATGTTGAATTCATCGGTTAATCGAAGCCGAAACCAAAGCCCTGCGCAAGCAGGGCTTTTTTGCAGCCGTCTGAAAAGCGGGCGTTATGCGCCAATATAGTAAATTAGAAATAAAACTGTTCAATATAGTGGATTAAATTTGAATCAATACAGCGTTGTCTCGCCTTGCCGTACTAGGTGTACTGTCTGCGGCTCTCCGCCTTGTCTTGATTCAAATTTAATCCACTATACATTCAGGTAGCTGAGCTTGTCGAAGCCATTCGATGAGTCAAGAGAGGATTCGACAAACTCAGCCACCTGTTTTGATTTCCACGATACATTGATAGATAGATTTCATTCTAATCCATTATATTTTCAGACGGCTTCAACGGTTTATCGGCGTAAACGACGCAACTTGATGCGGCTGAATACAGAATAGCTATCCGAGGCCGTCTGAAAAGAAATTGCAGGCAAGCGACAAACACAGTCATCTCCAAAAGGCTGCGTTTGCCTGCTTGAAACCCCGGCGCAGATAAAAAGATTTACGTCATGACGGGCTGCGATTAAGATGGCCGTCTGAAACCTGCCGACAGGAAAACGCTATGCAGAAAATTACCTTGATTGCCGCGGTGGCCGAAAACCGCTGCATCGGTGCAGACAACGATATGCCGTGGCATATTCCCGAAGATTTCGCCTTTTTCAAACAATATACGCTGGGCAAGCCGGTGGTGATGGGGCGCAAAACCTGGGAATCGCTGCCGAAAAAACCGCTGCCCGGGCGGCGCAATATTGTGATTACCCGCCAGCCCGATTATCAGGCGGAAGGGGCGGAGCTGGCCGACAGCGTTCAGACGGCCTTAGCGATGTGCGCAGATGCTGAAGAAATCATCATTATGGGCGGCGCGCAGATTTATGCACAGGCGATGCCGCTGGCCACCGATTTGCGCATCACCGAAGTAGATTTACATGTGGCAGGCGATGCGTTTTTCCCTGCCATCGACGCAGCGCAATGGCGGCGGTGTACGCATGAGGCACATCAAAGCAGCAAAGGCATTGATTATGCTTTTGTGCATTATGAGCGTGTGTAAAGGCATTCAATACATCGAGGCCGTCTGAAAACAACGAAACAGATTCGAGAGAAGCCTTTCAGACGGCCTGAAGCATTTGCCAAACCCGTTTCCCGTTCGGTTTTGAAGCACCAACCCGATATTGTATAATCATCCCAACTTCAAAATATCAGGCCGTCTGAAAAGCAGGCGGCTTGCCAAATCAAAACAACAATCAGGAACACACTATGACCGAACCCATCGAACGCGACAGCATGCAGTATGATGTGGTAATTGTCGGCGCAGGGCCTGCGGGCTTGAGCGCCGCCATCAAATTAAAACAACTGGCCGAGCAGCACGGGCGCGAAACCAGCGTGTGTGTGGTGGAAAAAGGCTCCGAAGTCGGTGCGCACATTTTGGCCGGCGCGGTGATTGATCCGAAAAGCCTCAACGAATTGCTGCCCGATTGGAAAGAAGCGGGCGCGCCGCTCACCCGCAGCGTTACCGAAGACCAAGTGCTGTATCTTACCGCGAAAAAAGCCGTTAAGCTGATGACGCCGCCCAGCTTCCAAAATCACGGCAACTACATCATCAGCCTCGGCATGCTTACCCGCTGGCTGGCCGAGCAGGCTGAAGCACTCGGTGTGGAAATCTACCCCGGGTTTGCTGCCGCCGAAGTGCTGTATCATGCCGACGGCTCGGTGAAAGGCATCGCCACCGGCAATATGGGCATCGGCAAAGACGGTGAGCCGACCGAAAATTTCCAACCCGGCATGGAATTGTGGGCGCAGCAAACCATTTTCAGCGAAGGCTGCCGCGGCTCGCTCACCAAGCAAGTGATCAAACAATTCGCGCTCGACCGCGACAGCCAGCCGCAAACCTACGGCATCGGCATCAAAGAAATCTGGGAAGTGCCCGAGCCGCAATGCCGGCCCGGCTTAGTGATACACAGCGTGGGCTGGCCGCTCGACAGCCAAACTTATGGCGGCTCGTTTATCTATCACCTTGATAACAACCAAGTTGCCGTGGGCTTTGTGGTGGGGCTGGATTACCAAAACCCGTATATGTCGCCGTTTGAAGAATTCCAGCGCTTCAAAACCCACCCCGAAATCCGCAAAACCTTTGAAGGCGGCCGCCGCATTGCCTATGGTGCGCGCGCGTTGAGCGAAGGCGGCCTGCAAAGCCTGCCCAAGCTCTCATTCAAAGGCGGTGTGCTGGCAGGCGACAGCGCCGGCTTTCTAAACGTGCCGCGTATCAAAGGCATACACACCGCCCTCAAATCCGGCATGCTGGCGGCAGAAGCGGTGTTTGATGTGTTGATCACCGATGCGCAAACGCTGGAAAGTGGCAAAGAAGCCGACAGCTACCAAGAGCGTTTTGAGCGCAGCTGGCTTTATCAAGAGCTCAACGAAGTGCGCAATGTGCGTCCCGCCTTTAAATGGGGCATGTGGCCGGCGATGGCTTATACCGCGCTGGAGCAATATGTGCTCAAAGGCCGTGCGCCGTGGACGATTGCACACCACGGCAGCGACCACAACAGCTTGAGAAAAGCCGCCGCCTGCCACCCGATAGCCTATCCCAAGCCCGATAATGTGCTCACGTTTGACCGCTTGAGCAGCGTGTTTCTCGCCAACCTCAGCCACGAAGAGGGGCAGCCCAATCACCTGAAATTGGCCAACCCGCAAATCATGCTTGATGTGAACCTGGCCGAATATGCCGCGCCGGAAACCCGCTATTGCCCGGCGGCGGTGTATGAAATCGTGGAAGAGGGCGGCCGGCCGCAATTGCAGATTAATGCGCAAAACTGCGTGCACTGCAAAACCTGCGACATCAAAGACCCCACCCAAAACATCAACTGGGTATGCCCCGAAGGCGGCAGCGGGCCGAATTACGGCGCGATGTGATGACCTGATGCAGTAGGCCGTCTGAAAACAAGTTTTCAGACGGCCTTGTTGCAAATGTGGCATTTTTGCGTTTCAGACGGCCTAATCGCTGCCGCAGTTTGCACACCGTTTTGATTCGTCAGTAAAATACAGTATTTGAAGCCAATCTTTTTCAAGGAAACCCCATGTCTACATTTCCGATTGCCCGCGCGGGCGAGCGCACCCTCGAACTTCAGGGCAAAATGGCCAACCGCCACGGCCTGATTGCCGGCGCGACCGGTACCGGTAAAACCGTGACCCTGCGCCGTATGGCCGAAGCGTTCAGCAGCGCCGGCATTCCCGTGTTTCTGGTAGACGTGAAAGGCGATTTGTCGGGCATCGTGAATGCCGGTGACAACAGCGGCAAAGTGGGCGAGCGCATTACCGAATTCAATTTGGGCGCCGAATGGCTGCAAGGCTTTCCGGTGCGCTTTTGGGATGTGTTTGGCGAAACAGGTATTCCCATCCGCGTGACCATTTCCGAAATGGGGCCGATGCTGCTGGCGCGGTTGATGAACCTCAACGACACCCAAGAAGGCCTGCTGAACCTGGTATTCAAAGTGGCCGACGATAACGGCTGGCACCTGATCGATTTAAAAGATTTGCGCGGCCTGCTCAAACACGTATCCGATAATGCCGCCCAATACCGCAGCCAATACGGCAACGTATCTTCTGCCAGCGTGGGCGCCATTCAGCGCCAGCTGCTTACCCTGGAAAACGAAGGGGCGGAAAAATTCTTCGGCGAGCCCTCGCTTAATCTCGATGACTGGATGCAAACCGAGGGCAGCCGCGGCGTTATCAATATCCTCAATTCCGAAAAATTGATGCGCAGCCCGCGCATGTATAGCGCGTTTTTGCTGTGGATGCTGGCCGATTTGTTTCAAAAAATGCCCGAAGTGGGCGATTTGCCGCAGCCGAAATTCGTGATGTTTTTCGATGAAGCGCATTTGCTGTTCGATAACGCTTCCAATGCGCTGGTGGAGCAAATCGAGCAAGTGGTGCGCCTGATTCGCTCCAAAGGCGTGGGTGTGTATTTCGTTACCCAAAATCCGCTTGATTTGCCCGATACCATTCTCGGCCAGCTCGGCAACCGCGTGCAACATGCTTTACGCGCCTTCACCCCGCGCGACCAGAAAGCCGTGAAAGCCGCCGCCGAAACCTTCCGCACCAATCCGGAAGTCAACGTGGTGGAAGCCATCGCCGAATTGGGCGTGGGCGAAGCGCTGGTTTCATTCCTCGATGAAAAAGGCATGCCGATGCCGGTAGAACAGGCGTTTGTATTACCGCCGCAATCCGGCCTCACACCGCTGCCTGCCGCCGAGCGCGACGGTAAATTCCAAAGCGACATCCTTTACCGCCATTATAAAGATATGGTCGACAATTATTCCGCCTACGAAGCCCTGACAGAATTGGAAGCCAAGCAAACCGAAGCTGCTGCTGCGGAAGCCGCGGCCAAAGAGCAGGCTCAAACCGGTAAAGCCGCTGCGGCCGCACCGGAAAAAGACGGCATGGTCGGCGGATTTTTGGGCGGCTTATTCGGCAGCCGCAAAAAATCCAATCAAGGCGTGGCTTATGATTTGGCCGATTCGGTGGGCAATCAGATTAACAAACAAGTTACCCGCGCGATTTCCCGCAGCGTGATGGGCGTGATTAAGAATATGCTGAAATAAGCAGTGTGATAAAAAGGCCGTCTGAAAGAAATCCTTTCAGACGGCCTTTGTTTGTTTTATCCGTTTCAGGCTTTTTTCGGCGGTGACAAGCGCAGCACCAGATAGCCCAAGATACCGGCCAGCGCGGAGCCGAGGAAGACGCCGACTTTGCTGTAGTCCTGCAATTCGGGATTGCTGAACGCCAACAGGCTGATAAACAGGCTCATGGTAAAGCCGATACCGCACAAGAGCGCGACGCCGTAAATCTGCGCCCAAGTTGCGCCTTCGGGCAGCTTCGCCCAACCCAGTTTCACCATGCCCCAAACCAGGCCGAAGATGCCGATTTGTTTGCCCAAAAAGAGGCCGAGCGCGATGCCGAGCACCACCGGCTGCGTGAACACATCTAGGCTGAAACCCGCAAACGATACACCCGCGTTGGCAAAACCGAATACCGGCACCACCAGAAACGCCACCCAGTTGGCCAGCGCATGTTCCCATTT
>CAYVIS010000101.1:0-7260 GCA_964451565.1 uncultured Neisseria sp. | reverse complement strand
AAATTATTGATGATGCCGTTGTGGCCGAGCAAGCCCATCCACGCATACACACGCAGCAGAAACGATGTCCAAAACGGCAGCATAATCGCCAGCAGCAGGCCGTTACGCAGCGACGGGTGCGCACGCGAAATGGCGTAGGCAATCGGGTAGCCGAGCAGCAGACAGATGATGGTGGTGGTGAGCGCGGTTTTGACCGACAGCCAATAGGTGAGCAGGTAGATGTTGTTGCCGCGCCCTTCGGCAAACGGGTTCAACATCTGGCCGAGGGTGGACCAGAAATTTTGGAAAATATCGGCGTAATTCTGATAGCTCAACGCAAGATTCAGACGGCCCATATCCGGGTCGGTGGTCACCAGTGCCGAGTAGGGCGGAATCGCCAACTCCTGTTCGGCAAAGCTGATTTTCAACACAATCGCAAACGGCACCAAAAACAGCACCAGCAGCCAGGCATAGGGAATGCCGATAACCAGGCTGCGGCTGGGTTTGAAGCGCAGTTTGCTTTTGAGGGTGGAGAGATCCATACGGCTTGCCCTTTGCTTAGCGGTTGAGCGGGGTGGGTTGGTTTTCCGGCCAGCTCATGTACACGGTTTCTTCCCAAGTCGGCGGGGTGATGTTGCGCACATACCAATAAGGCGCAGGTACTTGGCTCTTGATGATGCGGCCGTTGTCGAGCTTGACGTGGTAGGTGGCGAAGCTGCCCAGATAGGCGATTTCTTCTACCGTGCCGCGTGCCCAGTTGAATGCACCCAAATGTTCGGGCTTGTCTTTATAAAGGTCGATGTCTTCGGGGCGGATGCTGAGCCACAAATCCTGCTCGGTGGGGCCGCCCAAACCGTGGTCGATGCGCACCGGATTTTCCAATTCAGGGCATTGGATGATGGCGTAGTCGGCGTGGTCTTCGACAACCGTGCCTTCAAAAATATTGGTTTCACCGATGAATTCGGCGGTGAAGCGGCTGTTGGGGAAGTCATAAACATCGCTGGGCGTGCCTACTTGCTGCAGCTGGCCTTCCGACATAATCGCCACACGGGTGGCCATGGTCATCGCTTCTTCTTGGTCGTGCGTCACCATGATGCAGGTAACGCCGACTTGCTCCAGCGTATTCACCAATTCAAGCTGGGTTTGCTGACGCAGTTTTTTGTCGAGCGCGCCCAAGGGCTCATCGAGCAGCAGGATTTTCGGGCGTTTGGCGAGGCTACGCGCTAAAGCCACGCGTTGTTGCTGGCCGCCTGAAAGCTGGTGCGGTTTGCGTTTGGCAAATTTGGTCATCTGCACCAAGCGCAGCATTTCTTCCACGCGCGCGGCAATTTCGTCTTTCGGCATTTTGTCTTGTTTGAGGCCGAAGGCGATGTTTTGCTCGACCGTCATGTGCGGAAACAGCGCATAGCTTTGAAACATCATGTTAATCGGGCGCTCGTAGGGAGCGAGCTTGGTGATGTCTTGGCCGTCGAGGATGATTTTGCCCTGATTGGGGGTTTCCATGCCCGCGAGCATGCGCAGCAGCGTGGATTTGCCGCTGCCGGAGCTGCCCAAAAGGGCGAAGATTTCGTGTTGTTCGATATCGAGGTCGATATGGTCGACGGCGTAGTTGTCACCAAACTTTTTCACCAAGCCCTGAATTTGCAGATAGGGTTTGGTCGAGGACGCGGCAGAGGCGGTCATGGGCTGAATACTCCAGTAAGTAACGGGTACCGGCAAAACGGAATGTTGGGGTGGCAAAAGCGCTCGGACGGCTGCGGAAAACGAGTGTGGCAGCTGTGCGGCAGCGAACCTGAAATTATATTGGCTGATGGCTTGGCGGGGCAATATAAAATTGACGGCAACAACAGATTACAGTTGATTTCAAAGAAAAATGTATACCGGCGGCAACAAAAATTTCAGACGGCCTGATAGTTTACACAGGCCGTCTGAAATTTTGATGACGGTTTGCTAAAGGCGTCGGCCGAAAAGACGGCACCTTTAAATTTGGGTGATGATGTTGGTCAGGGCTTTCTGCCAGTCGGAAGGTGCGATGCCCAATTCGGCTTGGATTTTGGCAGTGTCGAGCACGCTGTAGGCCGGGCGCGGCGCGGGCGTGGGATAGGCGCTGCTGTCGATAGCGTGCAGTTGCGGCGTTTTGAAGCCGTCGCGGCGGTCGGCAGCCGTTTCAAACACGGCTTTGGCAAACGCATACCAGCTGACCGATTTGTTGCCGCAAAAGTGATAGAGGCCGCGCGGGAAGGTTTGTTTGCCGAGTATATTGATGATGGCTTGCGCCAAGTCGCCCGCGTAAGTGGGGCAACCGGTTTGGTCGCCGACTACAGAGAGTTCGTCGCGTTCGGCTGCGGCGGCGAGCATGGTTTTGACGAAGTTTTTACCGTATTCGCTGAAAATCCAGGCGCTGCGGATGACCACGCTTTCCGGATTGGCGGCCAGTGCCAGCAGTTCGCCCGCCAGCTTGGATTGACCGTAAACGCTTTGCGGCGAGGGTGTGGCGGTTTCGCTGTAAGGTACTTTGCTGCAGCCGTCAAACACGTAATCGGTGGAAATATGGATGAATTTTGCCTGTACGGCGCGTGCGGCGGCGGCGAGGTTGTGCACGGCGCTGCCGTTGACGGCAAAGGCTTTTTCCGGTTCGCGCTCGGCTTGGTCGACGGCGGTATAGGCGGCAGCGTTGATGATGGCGTCGGGCTGGAAATTGTGCGCCATATTGAGCACGGCGTCGGCATCGGTAATGTCGAGGGTGGCCGAGTCGCCCGCAATCAGCTCCCAATCGTCGGGCAGGCGGTCTTTAATACATTGTCCGAGCTGGCCTTTCGAGCCGGTAAGCAGGATTCTCATGGGTTTCATTCCTCCGGTTTTTTATATAGACATTATAACGTGCAAAACGGCAACGGCGTCCGGCAGGGTTGGTCTGCCGGATAATTGTTGGTTCAGACGGCTGTAGATGGATTTGTCGGTTTGATTATAGAACAAGTTGCTACATTCTGTTTACATTTTAATGCATGGATAAATAAACGGCATATCCGCCCGGGCTTGGCTTGAGGCCGTCTGAAAGGATGCTCTAGCCCAAACCCAGCCGCTGGCCTTGGTAGCTGCCGTCTTGTACGGCGCGCCACCAGGTTTCGTTGGCCAGATACCATTCGACGGTTTTGCGGATGCCGCTTTCAAAGGTTTCCTGCGGCTGCCAGCCCAAATCAGCGGCGATTTTGGCGGCGTCGATGGCGTAGCGCAAATCGTGGCCGGGGCGGTCGGGCACGTGGGTAATCAGTTCGCGGTAAGATTTAAGGTGGGCGGTGGCAGGATGGTTTGCGGCGGGGCGGATTTCGTCGAGAATGGCGCAGATGGCGTGCACCACATCGATGTTGCGGCGCTCGTTGTGGCCGCCGATGTTGTAGGTTTCGCCGTTTTCGGCGCGGGTAAACACTTTCCACAAAGCGCGTGCGTGGTCTTCGACATACAGCCAGTCGCGGATTTGCAGCCCTTCGCCGTATACCGGCAACGGTTTGCCTGCGAGGCAGTTGAGAATCATCAGCGGAATCAGTTTTTCGGGGAAATGATAAGGGCCGTAGTTGTTGGAGCAGTTGGTGATGACGGCAGGCAGGCCGTAGGTGCGCTGCCAGGCGCGCACGAGGTGGTCGCTGGAGGCTTTGCTGGCGGAATAGGGGCTGCTGGGCGAGTAGGGTGTGGTTTCAGTGAATAAATCGCTGCTACCGTGTAGGTCGCCATACACTTCGTCGGTGGAAATGTGGTGGAAACGAAACAGTTTTTTTTCATCATTATCGAGCGTATTCCAGTAGCGGCGGGCGGCTTCGAGCAGGGTGTAGGTGCCGACGATATTGGTTTCGATAAAGGCTGCCGGGCCGTCGATGCTGCGGTCGACATGGCTCTCTGCCGCCAGGTGCAATATGCCTTTGGGCTGGTGTTCGGCAAACAGCGCATTGAGTGCCACGGCATCGCAGATATCGGTGTGGGCGAAGCGGTAGCGCGGGTTTTGCGCCACACTTTCGAGCGATTGCAGGTTGCCCGCATAGGTGAGTTTGTCGATATTGACCACGTTGACATCGGTGTGTTGAATCAGGTGGCGGATGAGTGCGGAGCCGATAAAACCGGCACCGCCGGTGATGAAAACGGTATTGGAGGGCATGGGGCGGAAACCGTGAAGCTGTGGGTGGGAATTGTCATTTTATATCTGTGCGCTTAAAAAATACAAATACCGTTTGTAGGTATCCTGTTTTGCGCAACAATCGCTTTCCTATATACTGAATCCGTTTCAGACGGCCTGAATCTTTTCAAGGCGCTGCAAACCTATTCAATGAATTTTACGGAGTAAGCTTAACATGTTGAAAAAATGGCTGGCCGCGATTGCGGTGATGTTTTCCCTGTTTACCCTCAGCGGCTGCGGCTACAACACCATGCAAACGCAAGACGAAGCGGCCAATGCGGCTTGGTCTGAAGTGTTGAACCAATACCAGCGCCGCGCCGATTTGATTCCGAACCTGGTCAATACCGTGAAAGGCTATGCCACCCACGAAGAGCAGGTGTTTACCCAAGTAACCGAAGCGCGCAGCAAAGTGGGCAGCATCCAGATGACGGCGGATGACGCCACCGATCCGGCAAAATTGCAGCAATTCCAACAGGCGCAGGGCGAGTTGAGCAGTGCACTTTCCCGCTTGCTGGTGGTGTCGGAAAACTATCCGCAGTTGAAAGCCGACCAAAATTTCCGCGAATTGCAGGCGCAATTGGAAGGCACGGAAAACCGCATTTCTTTGGCGCGCAACAACTACATCAAAGCGGTGCAAACCTATAACACCACTTTGCGCCAATTTCCGCAAAATATCACCGCCAAAATCTTCGGCATGAAAGCGCGTGCGAACTTCAGCGTGGAAAACGAAGCGGCGGTATCGACTGCGCCTAAAGTTGAATTTTAATCCACACACGTTTTCAGACGGCCTCTTGTTTAATCAACAGGCCGTCTGAAAGCCGATTCCGCATGCTGAAAACCCTGTTGCTGTTTGCCGCCACCGCCTTGGCGGAAATCGTCGGCTGCTACCTGCCTTATCTGTGGCTGCGCCAACAAGCGTCGGCGTGGCTGCTGCTGCCTGCCGCGGCCAGCCTGGCGCTGTTTGCCTGGCTGCTGACGCTGCATCCGACCGCCAGCGGTCGGGTGTATGCGGCTTACGGCGGCGTGTATGTGTGCGCCGCTTTGCTGTGGCTGTGGCAGGTGGACGGCATCCGCCCGAGCCGAACCGATTTGCTGGGCGCGGCTTTGTGCCTCTCCGGCATGGCGGTGATTATGGCGGGCGCGCGTTCCTGACGGTTGCGTTCAGACGGCCTTTAATTGCAGCAGGACATTCGGCTTGATGTTTCAGACGGCCTATATAAAAGCAGGCCGTCTGAAAGCGGTTTTTCAAAAGACAGCGTGGCCACCAATAAGCATGAAACCGGGCGCAGTCGGCGCGGTATTTGTTGATTTGTGGTGACTGTAGAGAAGGAAACGCATGTTATCGATTGCACAGCGCTGCGGCGCTTTTTTCGCCATGCTGCTGGCCAGCATGTGGCTGTTGGCTGCCGATTTGGCCGCTATTCCGCCGCTGACCGCGCCGGTATTGGATGCGGCGCAGATGATGCAGCCCGAAGCCAGAGCACAGCTCAACAGCCACCTGACCCAATACAGCAAGGAAAAAGGCAGCCAGATTATCGTGCTCACCGTGCCTGCGATTGCGCCGGAAACGCCGTTTGACTACGCCACCCGCGTGATGCAGCAATACGAGCCGGGCCGCAAAGACGTCAGCGACGGCGTATTGCTGCTGTTGGTGCGTGATGAACGCAAAACCCATCTGGCGATCGGGCGCGGTTTGGAAGGCGCGATTCCCGATGTGTACGCCAAACGGATTCTCGACGACGTGTTGCGCCCGTATCTGCAACAAGGCAAAACCGACGAAGGCATTTACGCGGCGGTGAGTCAGGTAGAAAAACTGATTGCCGGCGAAGCGCTGCCCGAACCTGCGCATACCAGCGGCAGCTATGCAGATGAAGGCGGCGACGGCTGGATGATGTTGTTGGTGTTGCCGTTTTTCATCGGCGCATTTTTGAAAGCCATATTCGGGCGCACGCTCGGCAGCATCTTTACCGGCGGTGCCATGTTCGGCGTGGTCATGATTTTGGGCTGGGGCTTGGCTGTCGGCGTGATTGCCGCGCTCATCGGCGCGGTGGTGACCTTTATTCTGGGCAGCGGTGCGTTTATTTCCGGCGGTGGCGGCGGTTTGGGCGGCGGTGGCGGCCTAGGCGGTGGCACGCGCGGCGGTGGCGGCTGGAGTAACGGCGGCGGTTTTGGCGGCGGTGGATTCAGCGGCGGAGGCGGCGGCTTCGGCGGCGGCGGCGCATCGGGAGGTTGGTAATGCAAGAGAAAAACAAATTCAAACGCTTATGGCAACATTGGCTGCATCCGCGCTGGCGGGTGGAGCGCTATTTCCCCACCGCCGATTTGCAGCGCCTCAGCCGCGATATCGGTCTGTCGGAGCAAAACCACAAAGGCCAAATTCGCTTTGTGATTGAATCGCGTTACAGCACCGAAGCCGTGTTGGCCGGGCTCGACACCCGTGCCCGTGCTTGGCAGTGGTTCGGCGAATTGGGCGTGTGGGACACCGAACGCAACAGCGGTGTGTTGGTATATGTGTCGTTTGCCGACCATGCCGTTGAAATCGTCGCCGACCGCGGCATTTCGGCTAAGGTAAACGAAGAAAACTGGCGGCATGTGTGCCAAACCATGCTGGCGGATTTCAAACGCGATGCTTTTGTCTCCGGTTTGGAACGCGGTTTGCAGGAAGTTAACGATATTTTGGTGACTCATTTCCCGCGCCAAGAAGCGGCGGATTTTGACGAATTGCCGAATGATGTGGTGCTGCGTTGACGCGGTAAGCGGGTAATGTGGCAGGCGGCCGTCTGAATGCTGACGGCCGCTTTGTTTTGTGTGGCAAGACAGATGCAAAGCAGCGGTCAAGCTGGTATGCTTGCAGCGTTTGCAATCGGGAAGCAGGGCTTATGTATCAAAGAAAAACGCGCGGCATCAGGCCGTGGATGTTTGGCGTGGGCGTGTTGGCAGCAGTTGTGTGGCTGTTTTATGCGCTCGGCAATATTCTGACGCCGTTTATTGTGGCGGCGGTGTTGGCCTATATCCTCAACCCGCTGGTGGAAAAGCTGCGCGACAAGGGTATGAAGCGCGGGCTGGCATCAATGCTGGTGATGATTTTCTCGCTGCTGCTGCTGCTGGCGCTGGTG
>CAYVIS010000100.1:0-7331 GCA_964451565.1 uncultured Neisseria sp. | reverse complement strand
GCATGGAATTGGACAAAACCTTTGAAGAACGCGACGACATCAACGCCACCGTGGTCGCCTCGCTCGACGAAGCCGCCGTTTCTTGGGGCGTAAAAGTATTGCGTTACGAAATCAAAGATTTGGTGCCGCCGCAAGAAATCCTGCGCTCAATGCAGGCGCAAATCACCGCCGAACGTGAAAAACGCGCCCGCATCGCCGAATCGGAAGGCCGCAAAATCGAGCAAATCAACTTGGCAAGCGGCCAACGTGAAGCCGAAATCCAACAATCCGAAGGTGAAATGCAGGCCGCCATCAATGAATCGAACGGCCAGAAAATCGCCCAAATCAACCGCGCCGAAGGTGAAGCCCAAGCCCTACGCCTGGTGGCCGATGCCAATGCCGATGCCATCCGCGCCGTTGCCCAAGCGCTGCAAACCGAAGGCGGCAATGAGGCGGTGAACCTGAAAGTGGCCGAGCAATATGTGGAAGCATTCGGCAAGCTCGCCAAAGAAGGCAACACCTTGATTATGCCCGCCAACGTCGCCGATATCGGCTCGCTGGTTTCGGCAGGTTTGAAAATTGTCGAAGGCAACAAAACCAGCATTATCAAATAAGTAAACCCAAACACGCAGGCCGTCTGAAACGTTTCAGACGGCCTGCTTTACCGCTTATCCCCGTTTTACAACATATCCCGACTTAGCAGATGACAGCGCCGCCGTCACGCGGTAACATGCCCGTTTCTATATTCATCTTCCGCTTCGCCATGACCACCACTCCCGCCAACATGCTCGCTTCCGTCGATTTGGGTTCCAACAGTTTCCGTCTGCAGGTTTGCGAAAACCACAACGGCCAATTGAAAGTCATTGATTCCTTCAAACAAATGGTGCGTCTGGCCGCCGGTCTCGACGAGCAGAAAAACCTCAGCGAAGAAGCGCAAGAGCGCGCGCTCAACTGCCTGGCCACTTTTGGCGAGCGCCTGCAAAATTTCCAATCCGAACAAGTGCGCGTGGTCGCCACCAACACTTTCCGCGTCGCCAAAAACATCAAAGAATTCATGCCTAAAGCCGAAGCCGCGTTGGGCTTTCCGATTGAAATCATCGCCGGTCGCGAAGAAGCGCGCCTGATTTATAGCGGCGTGGTGCACACCCTGCCGCCCAACGGCGACCGCATGTTGGTTATCGACATCGGCGGCGGCTCCACCGAATTCGTTATCGGCACCGATTTGCAGCCTACCAACACCGAAAGCCTGCCCTTGGGCTGCGTAACCTACAGCCTGCGCTTTTTTCAGGGCAAAATCGGCGCCAAAGATTTTCAGACGGCCATCACCGCCGCGCGCAATGAAATCCAGCGCATCAGCAAACTGTTGAAACGCGAAGGCTGGGATTTCGCCGTCGGCACGTCCGGCTCGGCCAAATCCATCCGCGACGTAATCGCCGCCGAAAACCCCGACGAGCCGGAAGCCGACATCACCTATGCCGCCATGAAAAAGCTGGCCGAGCGCATCTGCGAAGCGGGCAGCACCAAAAAAGCCAAGCTCGAAGGCTTGAAGCCCGACCGCCTCGAAGTGTTTGCGGGCGGGCTGGCCGTGATGATGGCGGCTTTTGAAGAGCTGGAAATCCAAAAAATGATGGTCACCGAAGCCGCGCTGCGCGACGGCGTGTTTTACGACCTCATCGGCCGCCAGCTCAACGAAGACATGCGCAACCAGACCACCGCCGAATTCCAACACCGCTACCATGCCAGCCAAAATCAGGCCAACCGCGTTGCCGCCGCCGCGCAGCAATTCATGCAGAGCCTCGGCCATTCGCACAACGCGCCGGTGCAGGAGCTGGCTTATTGGCTGCAATATGTGCGCTGGGCGGGGCTGCTGCACGAAATCGGCGTCGACATCGCCCACACCGGCTACCACAAGCATTCGTCCTACATCCTCGAAAATGCCGACATGCCCGGCTTTTCGCGCAAAGAGCAGCAGATTCTGGCGCTGCTGGTATTGGGACACCGCGGCGACGTGCGCAAAATGGCCGAATTGGTCAACGGCAACGAAATGATGTGGTTTGCGATTTTGTCGCTGCGCCTGGCCGCCCTCTTCTGCCGCGCGCGCCTGCCGCTGGAATTGCCGCCCTACACCCAACTGCGTCTGGCCGAAAACGGCAGCGGCTTTATCCTGCGCATCAGCCAGAGCTGGCTCGACGAACACCCGCTGGTGGCCGGTGCGCTCGATTACGAGAGCGAGCAATGGCAGAAAATCAATATGCCGTTTACCGTGCAGCCCCAATAAGCTGACAGGCCGTCTGAAAGCGGGTATTGTTTTCAGACGGCCTTTTTCCTACCACGCCATTATGTCCGACATCACGCCCCTACCCGTTGCCCTGGTGCACAACAGCGACGACACCGCCCTGCGCAGCAACACCGACAAAGCGCCCAAACACGCGGTGTATCAAACCCTCTATTCTGCCGACAGTTATTTCGAAGCCGAATATCTGCCCGGCAAAGACGGCATGCTCCGCAACGCAGCCGACAGCCGCCAAACCGCTCCTGTGCACCAGCCCGAGCCCGGCCAGATTAACTGGCTTCACTTTGTCGGCATCAACGACCAAGCACTGCTGCAAACCCTGCTTGCGCCCTACGGTATTCACGATTTGGTGCTGGAAGACATTCTCAGCCGCAAGCAGCGCCCCAAAATCGAAGATTACGGCAACTATATTTTCATGGCCGCCCGCGTTTACCAATACGCGGCGGGCAAGCTGTATTCCGATCAGGTTTATCTGATTCTGGGCGAAAACTTCGTGCTCACCTTCCAGCAGCGCCCGCTCGGCCTCTTCAGCGCCATCCGCGAACGCATGAGCGACGCGCGCTACGACATCCGCCGCAAAGACGCGCCCTTTCTCGCCTACCGCTTTATCGACCGCCTGATTGACGACTATTTCCTTACCCTCGACCAATACAACAACAAAGTGGAGGCCATCGACAAAACCCTGTTTGCCGACACCGCCAGCAACAGCGACCTGCTCGAACGCATCCACCGCCTCAAACGCGATGCCGTGCGCCTGCGCCGCACCCTGCAACCGCTGCGCGATGTGCTCGCCCAGCTGGTGCACGGCCAATATCAGATTTTTCACGGCGAATCACACATTTACCTGCGCGACGCCTACGACCACACCATGCAGCTGCTCGAATCGCTCGACGCCTCGCGTGATATGGTGTTGAGCATGATGGACATTCATTTGTCGTTCCAATCCAACCGCCTCAACCAGCAAATGCGCGTGCTCACCGTGATTACCATCCTCTTCATGCCGCTCACCGTCATCACCGGCATCTACGGCATGAACTTCGACAACATGCCCGAGCTGCACTGGCATTACGGCTACTACATGGTGCTCGGCATGATGGCCGCCATCATCATCAGCCTGCTGGTGTTTTTCTGGCGGCGCAAATGGTTGTAAATCTTTCAGACGGCCTCATTTAAACAAAGGCCGTCTGAACACTTTTTTAGAAAACAACATAATGAACAATCTCAACAACACCACACTCACCGACACCCTGCCGCAACACCAGCTGCAAATGTCGGTATTGATGACGCCCGACATGGCCAACTTCAACGGCAACGTCCACGGCGGCGACCTGCTCAAGCTGCTCGACCAAGTGGCCTATGCCTGCGCCAGCCGCTACAGCGGCCACTATTGCGTCACCCTCTCCGTCGACAAAGTGACCTTCAAAGAGCCGATACACGTCGGCGAACTCGTTACCTTCCTCGCCAGCGTCAACTACACCGGCCGCACCTCGATGGAAATCGGCATCCGCGTCGAAGCCCAAAACATCCGCAACCGCAGCGTGCGCCACACCAACAGCTGCTATTTCACCATGGTTGCCATGCACGAAAACCAACCCGCACCCGTGCCGCCGCTGCCGCTGACCACCGAGCTGCAACGCTGCCGCTTCCAAGCCGCCGAACAGCGCAAAGCACTCAGTCTGCAACACAGCCGCCACCCCGATTAAAGCTTCAGACGGCCTCGCTTTCATCATAGGCCGTCTGAAAACGAAACATCAAAAGGATAAAACAAACATGTTTACCGGTATCGTACAAGGCATGGGCCGCATCAGCGCCATCGAAGCCCCCGGCGCCGACTTCCGCAGCCACACCGTCGAGCTGCCCGAGCATATGGCGCACAATCTGCAAACCGGCGCTTCCATTGCCAACAACGGCTGCTGCCTCACCATCACCGAAATCCGGGGCAACCAAGTGCGCTTCGACCTGATGGCCGAAACCCTCGCCAAAACCAACCTCGGCGCCCTGCAAACGGGCGACGAAGTCAACCTCGAGCGCGCCGCCCGCTTCGGCGACGAAATCGGCGGCCACCTGATGAGCGGCCACATCATCGCCACCACCGCCATCACCCGCATCGACGAAAACGAACACAACCGCACCGTTTGGTTTGCCCTGCCCGAATCCGTCAAACCCTACATCCTCACCAAAGGCTTCGTCGGCCTCGACGGCTGCAGCCTCACCATCGGCGACGTGACCGACAGCGAATTCAATGTGCACCTGATTCCCGAAACGCTGGAGCGCACCCTCTTCGGCAGCCGCCAAGCAGGCGACATCATCAACATCGAAGTCGACCCGCAAACCCAAGCCGTGGTCGATACCGTCTTGCGCGTGATGGCGCAAAGCAGCGGCTCAGCGCGGTAAAGTATAGTGGATTAGAAATAAAATAGTTCAATACATTCAGGTGGCTGAGCTTGTCGAAGCCATTAGGAAATTAAAGAGCGGCTATTACGGCTTTCGTCAGGCTCAGCTATCTGCTTATATTTACACGCAAAAAACTCAGGCCGTCTGAAAGGGGTAAACACATATCCCACCCTTTCAGACGGCCTGAGCTGATTTCTCTATAAAACCAATCACCGCTATACATGCCCGCCCGATTCATCCAGCGGGTCTTCATGCACAATCACTTCCGCACCGGGAAACAGCCGCTGCACCTCATCCACCACCGCTTTGGCAATGTCGTGCGCTTCCACGATATTCAGACGGCTGCTCAAATCCACGTGCATCTGAATGAAATAACGCCCGCCCGATACCCGCGTGCGCAAATCGTGAATACCGAGCACGCCCGGCACCGCCTGCGCCGTCTGCATGATTTTGGCCAGCTCATCCGGCGTAAGCGCTTTGTCCATCAGCGTATCCACCGCCTCACGGGCGATTTGCCAAGCGCTGCGCAAAATCCACAAACCCAACAGCAACGCCAGCAAACCGTCGGCCTGTTGCCAGCCAAACGCCGCCAAAACCAGCGCCAGCAACACCACGCCGTTGGATAAAAAGTCGGTTACATAATGCAGGCTGTCGGCGCTCACCGCCTGCGAATGTGCGCGGCTCAGCACATGGCGCTGAAACAATACCAGCGCCAACGTCAGCAGCATCGACACCACCATCACCACAATACCGAGCGTGGTTTGCTGCAAAGGAGCCGGATTCATCAGCCGCTCCGCCGCATTCAAAATCAGAAAAGCCGACGAGCCGCCGATAAAGGCCGATTGCGCCAGCGCCGACAAACTCTCCGCCTTGCCGTGACCGAATTGGTGGTCATCATCCGCCGGTTTCAGCGCCCAGCGCACCGCCAGCAGATTGATGATGCTCGCCATCGAATCGGTGAGCGAATCGACCAGGCTCGCAAGAATGCTCACCGAGCCGCTTGCCATCCAAGCCCAGGTTTTCAAGCCCACCAGCAGCAAGGCGGTGCTGACCGAGGCGTAAGTGGCCAGCTTCAGCAGCCGGGCGCGTTGCTTGTCCATATTGTTCCCTTATTGGATACTCGTGATGATTATATAGTGGATTAAATTTGAATCAAGGCAAGCCAATGCTGTCTTGATTCAAATTTAATCCACTATAACGCCGAATGCTTATCCGGCGCTTAAGCAGATGCGGCATCCTTTTATCCGCATCATCTGAAAAACTTGCCGCCGCTCAAACACCGTGCAGGCCGTCTGAGTTAAAGCCGCAGCCGCGCGCGGGCTTGTGCTACAATCAAAAAGTCAGTGTTTACCCTTCCCTTTTTTCGAACGCAAGGAAATCCTCATGGCACAAATTGCCCCCGATATTTTCAAAGCTTACGACATCCGCGGCATCGTCGGTAAAACCCTCACCAACGAAGCTGCTTATTTAATCGGCAAAGCCATCGCCGCCCGCGCCGCCGCCAAAGGCGTGAAACAGATTGCCATCGGTCGCGACGGCCGTTTGAGCGGTCCCGAATTGATGGAAAACCTGTCACGCGGTTTTACCGACAGCGGCATTGATGTACTCAACGTCGGCATGGTGGCCACACCGATGCTCTATTTCGCCGCCTGGCAGCATTGCGAAGGCAGCGGCGTGATGATTACCGGCAGCCACAATCCGCCCGACTACAACGGCTTTAAAATGATGTTGGCTGGCGACACGCTGGCTGGAGAGGCGGTTCAAGAGCTGCTGGCCGCCATTCAGCAAGACGCATTCGTGCAAAACGCCGCCGCTGGCAATGTAAGCGAAAAAAATGTGGCTGCCGACTATCAGGCACACATCGTCGACCACATCAAACTGGCACGCCCGATGAATATCGTCATCGACGCGGGCAACGGCGTGGCCGGCGCTTATGCAGGCGATTTGTTCCGCGCACTGGGCTGCAGCGTTACCGAGCTTTTCTGCGAAGTGGACGGCAATTTCCCCAACCACCATCCCGACCCGGCCAAACCCGAAAACCTGCAAGACGTCATCCGCGCGCTGCAAAGCAGCGATGCCGAAATCGGCTTGGCGTTTGACGGCGATGCCGACCGCCTCGGCGTGGTCACCAAAGACGGCCAGATTATCTATCCCGACCGCCAATTGATGCTGTTTGCCCAAGACGTATTGAGCCGCAACCCGGGCGCCAAAGTGATTTTCGACGTGAAATCCACCCGCCTGTTGGCACCGTGGATTAAAGAACACGGCGGCGAGCCGATTATGGAAAAAACCGGCCACAGCTTCATCAAAACTTCGATGAAGAAAAACGGTGCGCTGCTGGCCGGCGAAATGAGCGGCCACACCTTCTTCAAAGAGCGCTGGCTCGGCTTCGACGACGGCATGTATGCCGGTTGCCGCCTGCTCGAAATCCTTTCACGCAGCGACAACCCCTCCGCCGTATTGAATGCACTGCCGCAAAGCACATCCACCCCGGAGCTGAACATCAAGCTGGCCGAGGGCAGCAACGGCCATGACGTGATTGCCGAGTTGGAAAAAACCGCCAAATTCGACGGCGCGGAAAACATCATCACCATCGACGGCCTGCGCGTAGAATACGCCGACGGTTTCGGCCTGATGCGCGCTTCCAACACCACGCCGGTATTGG
>CAYVIS010000099.1:0-7452 GCA_964451565.1 uncultured Neisseria sp. | reverse complement strand
GCCTGTATTGTTTGTGAAGCGTAAATCTCTGATTTGAGGTATTTCGGGCAATCCTACGGGATTGCCCCTTTTTTTGGCTTTTCAGCATGAGTTGGGCAGGGTTTGCAGGCGGCCTGCCCGCATTTGCCAAACAGTAGAAAACCCCTTACAGTAAGGCCGTCTGAACATCATAATGAGCGCGCCATGAGCCCCAAAACCATTCTCGATTTCTGGTTTGCCGAAGAAACCCGCCCGCATTGGTTTGCCAAAAGCGAGGCGTTTGATCATCTGATTGCCACCCGCTTCAGCGCGGTATTGCAGCAGGCCGCAGCAGGGGAGTTGGCGCATTGGCGGCAAACACTGCACGGACGTTTGGCGGAAATCATCGTGCTCGACCAATTTTCCCGCAATGTCTACCGCGACACACCGCAAGCGTTTGCGCAAGACGGTATGGCGTTGGTGTTGGCACAGGAGGCGGTGGCACAAGCAGATTTCGACACAATGGCCGCCGATGAGCGCAAATTTATCTTGATGCCGTATATGCATTCGGAATCAGTCAAAATCCATGCGCAGGGCGTGCCGCTGTTTGCCGCGTTGGATGATGCGGTCACGCTGGATTTTGAAATCCGCCATCAGGCGATTGTCGACCGTTTTGGTCGTTATCCACACCGCAATGCCGTGTTGGGGCGCACCAGCACGGCGGAAGAGCAGGAATTTTTGCAGCAGGAAGGTTCATCGTTTTAATTGGATGCGGCTGAAACACAAGGCCGTCTGAAAGGATTCAGACGGCCTTGATTCATACCGCGTCCATCAACATCAATAAGCTTCAAACGGCATCGCCAGTAAAGCCTCGCCACCGCTGTGCACTTGCGCGGCAAAGGTATGCACTTGCGGTAAGACGTAAGCGAAAAACACTTTGGCGGTGTGCTGTTGCGCTTTATAAAAATCATCACCCAGCGGTGCATCGGCTTCGGCTGCCAATGCAGCGGCAGCAGCCAGATAAGCGCGTGTTTCGGCGATGGCGCCGAGGGTGCAGCCCATTTGTTGCAGATAGGCGTTGGAAGCGGCAGCGGCCAGCGCAGGCTGTTCGCCCATTTGCGTCACGATGTCGGCAATGCTTTGTTCGGCCAACTCAATCGCGTGCAACAAAGATTCGGCCAGCGCGGGCTCGGCTTTGGCCAGTTGCGCGGCCACGGCTTTGCCTTCTTCCAGCATGGCCAGCGGCACGGCGCCGCCGTTGGCTGCGGTTTTACGGCCGATTAAATCCAGCGCCTGCACGCCGTTGGTGCCTTCGTAAATCGGGGTGATGCGCACGTCACGCATGTATTGCGCCACGCCGGTTTCTTCCACGTAGCCCATGCCGCCGTAAATCTGCATGGCCAGGTTGGTGAGCAATACACCGTTGTCGGTGCACCAGGCTTTCACAATCGGGATCAGGTAATCCAGCTCGCGTTCGGCATGTTTGCGCGCCACCGGGTCTTCAAGGCCGTGCACTTTGTCGATGGCAGCGGCGGCCTGCATATACAGCGCGCGTTGGGCGGAGAGGGTGGCTTTTTGCACCAGCAGCATGCGGCGCACGTCGGGGTGGTGGATGATGGTTACGGGCTCGTGGTTGTCGCTGCCGATCTCGCGGCTTTGTACGCGCTCTTTGGCGTAGGCCAGCGCGTTTTGATAAGCGCGTTCGGCCACGGCATGGCCTTCGATGCCGACGCCGAGGCGGGCGTGTTTCATCATGGTAAACATATAGGCCAAGCCTTTGCCCGCACGGCCGACCAGATAGCCTTCGGCTTCTTCAAACTGCATCACACAAGTGGGGCTGGCGTGGATGCCGAGCTTGTGTTCCAACCCGACCACGTTCACGCTGTTGCGCGCGCTGAGGCTGCCGTCGGCGTTGACCAGATATTTCGGCACGATAAACATCGAAATCCCCTGCACACCGGGCGCGGCATCGGGCAGACGCGCCAGCACCAGATGCACGATGTTGTCGGTGATTTCCTGTTCGCCCCAAGTGATGAATACTTTTTGACCGCTGACGGCATAAGCGCCGTTATCTTGCAGCACCGCCTTGGTGGCGACCTGCCCCAAATCCGTGCCCGCGTTCGGCTCGGTGAGGTTCATGGTGCCGCTCCATTCGCCACGGCTCATCGGCGGCAGATAAGTTTGCTTCTGCTCGTCGCTGCCGTGCAGCAGCAGCGCTTCGACTGCGCCTAAGGTGAGCATGGGCATCAGCGACAGCGACAGGTTGGCCGCACACCACATTTCTTCACACGCCGCCGATACCAGCGCGGGCAGCCCTTGACCGTCGAACTCGGCAGGCGCGCGCAAGCCCGCCCAACCGGCATCGCGGTATTCGTGATACGCGCTGACCAAATCAGGATGGGTTTCCACCTTGCCGTCTGCCAGCTTGGCGCCGTGGGTGTCGCCAGTGGCATTGGTGGGCGCGAGCACTTGCTCGGCAAAGCGCGCAGCTTCTTCCAACACAGCATCGACCGTATCAGCATCGAGGCCGTCTGAAGCGGGCAGGGCAAGGATTTCATCGAGTTTGCCGTGCACTTGCAAGGCAAAGCGCAATTCGTTGACAGGGGCTTGATAATGCATATTTTCTCCAGTATCCAATAAAATTTTTCTGATGTGTGTGGCCTTACTTTAGCGATAATCCCGCCGCTTGCAAAGGCCGTCTGAAGGTCTTTTTTGGAGCAAAATGCCTAATCTTTGAGGGGCGGCAAGAAAGCAGCGATGTTGTGGGCTGTTGTATCGGCAAAGCTGAGTCAAATCAAGGTAAAGGCCGTCTGAAACGGTTTCAGACGGCCTTGGGAAGCATCGTTAAGATGACAAAACCGCCTCATGCCGCTATGCTTGCGTTTTTGTCTTTTTCGCAGCACATCATTCTATGAACATCACCCAAATCATCGCCCAAGAGCTTTCCGCCACCGCCGCCCAAATCACCGCCGCCGTCGAATTACTCGACGATGGCGCCACCGTGCCCTTTATCGCCCGTTACCGCAAAGAAGCCACCGGCGGCTTGGACGACACCCAATTGCGCACGCTGGCCGAGCGCCTGCAATACCTGCGCGAACTGGTCGAGCGCAAAGCCACCGTGTTGAAATCCATCGAAGAGCAGGGCAAGCTCACCGACGAACTGAAAGCGCAAATCGACGCCGCCGACAACAAAACCACGCTCGAAGATTTATACCTGCCCTACAAGCCCAAGCGCCGCACCAAAGCACAAATTGCGCGCGAAAACGGCTTGCAGCCCTTGGCCGAATTATTGCTGAACACGCCGTCTGAAAACCCCGAAACCGCCGCCCAAGGCTACCTGAACGAAAACGTGGCCGACACCAGAGCCGCGCTCGACGGCGCACGCGCCATATTGATGGAGCAATTCGCCGAAGATGCCGAGCTCATCGGCCGCCTGCGTGAAAAATTGTGGCGTGAAGCCGAAATCCACGCCCAAGTGATGGCGGGGCAAGAAGCAGCGGGCGAAAAATTCAAAGATTATTTCGACCACCGCGAGCCCGTGCGCACCATGCCCAGCCACCGCGCCTTGGCCGTTTTGCGCGGGCGCAATGAAAACATTCTTCAGGCAGCCTTAAAATACCAGCCCGACGACACTCCGATTACCGAGCAAAGCGAATACGAGCAAGCCATTGCCCAGCAATTCAACATTGCCGACCAAGGCCGCGCTGCCGACAAATGGCTGCGCGACACCGTGCGCCTCACTTGGCGCGCCAAAATCTTTTTGTCGCTGGAATTAGACGCCTTTAATCGCTTGAAAGAAGCCGCCGACACCGACGCCATCACCGTGTTCGCCCGCAATCTCAAAGATTTACTGCTCGCCGCACCCGCCGGCCGCCTCACCACGCTGGGCCTCGACCCCGGCTACCGCAACGGCGTGAAATGCGCCGTGGTGGACGACACCGGCAAACTGCTCGACACCGTGATTGTGTATTTGCATCAAGAAAACAATATGTTGGCTGCTTTGGCCAGTATCATCAAAAAGCACAGCGTTAAGCTCATCGCCATCGGCAACGGCACCGGCAGCCGCGAAACCGACAAACTCGCCGGCGAATTGGTAAAAGGGCTACCTGAAATGAAGCTGCACAAAATCGTGGTAAGCGAAGCCGGCGCCTCGATTTATTCCGCTTCCGAATTGGCGGCCAAAGAATTTCCCGAGCTGGATGTTTCCCTGCGCGGCGCGGTTTCCATCGCCCGCCGCCTGCAAGACCCGCTGGCCGAATTGGTGAAAATCGACCCCAAATCCATCGGCGTGGGCCAATATCAGCACGATGTCAACCAAAGCCAGCTCGCCAAATCGCTCGATGCCGTGGTGGAAGATTGCGTCAACGCCGTGGGCGTAGACGTAAACACCGCCTCCGCGCCGCTGCTGGCGCGCATCTCCGGCCTCAACCAAACGCTGGCGCACAACATCGTGCAATACCGCAACGACAACGGCGCCTTCCCCAGCCGCAAAGCCCTGCTGAAAGTGCCGCGTTTGGGCGAAAAAACCTACGAGCAAGCCGCCGGATTCTTGCGCATCAACGGCGGCAAAGAGCCGCTCGACGCCAGCGCCGTCCACCCCGAAGCCTATCCCGTGGTTGCCCAAATGCTCGCCGACAGCCAAATCAGCGCCGCTGAGCTCATCGGCAACCGCGACAAAATCAAACAAATCAAACCCGCCCAATACACCAACGCCCAATTCGGCCTGCCCACCATCCTCGATATTCTGAACGAGTTGGAAAAACCCGGCCGCGACCCACGCGGCGAGTTTCAGACGGCCACCTTCGCCGAAGGCATCCACGAAATCAAAGACCTGCAAATCGGCATGATATTGGAAGGCGTGGTCAGCAACGTCGCCAACTTCGGCGCCTTTGTCGACATCGGCGTGCACCAAGACGGCCTCGTCCACATCTCCGCCTTGTCGAACAAATTCGTACAAGATCCGCGCGAAGTGGTGAAAGCCGGCGACGTGGTGAAAGTGAAAGTGATGGAAGTCGACGCCCCGCGCAAACGCATTGCGCTGAGCATGCGCCTGGACGACGAACCCGGTGCGGCGGTAAAGCGCGACAGGCCGTCTGAAAGCGTAAACAACGCTCGCCGTGATGGAAGCCGCAGCAATACACGCGGGCAGCAAAGAGAACAAGCACCGGGTAATTCGGCGATGGCGGATGCGTTTGCGAAGTTGAAACGGTAAATGAAGAGGCCGTCTGAACAAGATTTCAGACGGCCTCAAACCTTTCTTTCTGTATTCATGTTAAAAAAAGCGGATTTTTTAACATGAGCAATTCGCTTATAATCAATCCTTCTGTTTAAAAGCATAATCTACTCTCTAAGATGCCGACCAACTCGAAAGAATTGCAGAGCCTCGATATTAAAAAGTCTATGTCTGATTCAATTGCCGAAACCCACCCCTTACCCCCATTCGCCCCGCCCGATGCCAAGCTGCTGATGCTCGGCTCGTTTCCGCCACCGCGTGCGCGCTGGAAGATGGATTTTTATTACCCGAATTTCCAAAACGATATGTGGCGGATTTTCGGGCTGGTGTTTTTTGAGGATAAAGATTATTTCGTCGAAAGCGGCGGCAAGGCGTTTAAAGAAGGGTTGATTCGAGATTTTCTGTATAAAAAAGGCATTGCCATCAGCGATACGGCGCATCGGGTGGTGCGTTTGCAGGGCAATGCGGCGGACAAGTTTTTGCAGGTGGTTGAGCCGCTGGATTTGGCGGGTTTGCTGGCGCAGATGCCGCGTTGCGATACGGTGATGACCACGGGTGAGCTGGCGACGGATACGCTGCTGGAGCTGATGCCGTCTGCAACGGCCAAGCCGGTGATTGGGGGCTTTCGCCAAGCGGAATTTGCGGGGCGTGCGCTGCGCTTGTATCGTTTGCCGTCGTCGTCGCGGGCGTATCCGTTGGCGTTGGCGAAAAAGGCGGAAGCTTATGCGGCGTTTTTTCGGGAAATCGGTTTGTTGTGATAAAAGGCAGTCTGAAAGAAAAGGCCGTCTGAAACGTTTTTGTTTCAGACGGCCTTTTTATTGATGTTGGAAAACCGGGTTTTAAAAGCGGTGATGCAGGCCGAGCTGGGCGGCGGTTTGTTGGATTTTGCCGGTGTGGCCGTTGCTGAGACGGGTTTTGCTGCCGACGCGGATGTGTGCGAGGTTGAGGCGGGCGCTGGTTTGTTTGCTGAAGCGGTAGTCGCCGCCGAGAATCAGTTGGTCGAATTTGTCGACCAACAGGTCGCCGCTGTTGACGCCTTTGGCCGCCCAGCCGTGGGCGTAGGTGATTTGCGGTTTGAGGTTGCCGATGCGGTAGGTGGCGGTGAGGGCGGCGTCGGTCACTTTGACGGCTTCGCTTTTGTCTTGGCGGATGGAGGCGCCGTCGTAAGTGTTGAAGCCGTTGGTGAAGTAGCGGATGTAGTCGTTGCCGCTTTCGTAGCCTTTGGCGTGTTGCACGCCTGCGCCGAGGAAGAGGTTGCCTTTATCATAACCTGCGAGCAGGCGGCCGACGTGGCTGTCTTTATAGGCGCCGTTTTCGTCTTGGTAGCGGTTTTTGCGCATGTTGTAGCCCAGTTGCACGAAATAGCCTTGATTGCTGTAATTCAGGCCGGCATCGTATTGGGTTTGTTCGGGCTGGCTGTGGGTGTAGCGATCATCGGGGTTTTGGTTGTCGCGCGGGGCAATTTGGATGTTGGCGTCGAAACCGGCGATTTTTGGGGTGTCGTAGCGGACTGAGGCTTTGCGGTTGCCGGTGCGGGTGAACACGCCAAGGCCGAGGGCGTTGTTGCTGTACATCCACGGGTCGATGTTGTCCATCCAGTTGAGCTGGTTGCTGATGTTGCCGGCGCGGATTTTGCCGAAGTTGCCTTCGAGGCCGACGAAGCTGTCGCGGGTGGCCCAGCCTGTGCGCGCATCGATAACGGAAATGCGTTGCTCCACTTGCCAGATGGCTTTCAAGTCGTCGCTCAGTTTTTCGCTGCCTTTGAAGCCGAAACGGGAAGTGTTGTCGACGATTTCGGTGGCAGTGGCGCTTTTTTCGGTGCCGTTGCTGCCGCTGATTTTGACTTGGCCGGTGGCGATGCCGGATTTGATTTGGCCGTACATTTTCACTTCGGCGGCGGCGAAGGCGGGTAAAACGGCGAGGGTGAATAAGGCAAGATGTTTTTTCATGGTTGGACAAAGCTCCCTTAAGCGATGTGGATGTGGTTGGTGTAGGGGGAATATAAACATTTATTTACAAAAATTCAAATTATAGTGAATTAAGTTTGAATCCCTGCAACGTTGGCTTGCCTTGTTGTATTCGGTGTGTTGTCTGCGGCTTTCCGTTTTTTATCTTGATTAAAATTTAATCTGCTATATCGCGTGCGGTGATGGTGTGAGGCGGTGCGGTATCGGGTGCAGATGCTTGAAGAAAAACAGTTTTCATATTTATGCCATAAAAGTTTCACGCTTTTGACATCTTGGCTTTGTAGAGTGACTGTA
>CAYVIS010000098.1:0-7593 GCA_964451565.1 uncultured Neisseria sp. | reverse complement strand
TTTATTTTATGTTTAAGAAATAGGCCGTCTGAAAAAAGAAAGGAACAAGACATGCTTTTAGGCGTTAATATCGACCACGTCGCCACGCTGCGCAACGCACGCGGCACCACTTATCCCAGCCCGCTCGAAGCCGCGCTGATTGCCGAAACCCACGGCGCCGACCTGATTACGCTGCACCTGCGCGAAGACCGCCGCCACATCAAAGATGCCGATGTGTTTGCCATCAAAAACGCCATCCGCACGCGCATGAATCTGGAAATGGCGCTCACCGAAGAAATGCTCGAAAACGCGCTCAAAGTGATGCCGCAAGACGTCTGCATCGTGCCCGAAAAGCGCGAAGAAGTCACCACCGAGGGCGGCTTGGACGTGTTGGCGCAGCAGGACAAAATCGCCGCCTTCACCGACACGCTCACCCGCGCTGGCATCCGCGTGTCGCTGTTTATCGACGCCGACGAAGCGCAGATTCAGACCGCCAAAGACGTGGGCGCGCCCGTTATCGAGCTGCACACCGGCGCTTATGCCGATGCCGCCACGCCGTCCGAACGTGCCGAGCAGCTGGCGCGGATTGAAAACGGCGCCCATTTCGGCAGCGAGCGCGGTTTGGTGGTGAACGCAGGCCACGGCCTCACCATCCACAACGTCATCCCGATTGCACAGATTTTGGCGATACACGAGCTCAACATCGGCCATTCGCTGATGGCGCAGGCGATTTTCCTCGGCCTGCCCGAAGCCATCCGCCAGATGAAAGACGTGATGTTTAAAGCACGTTCGCTGCCTTATTAAACATCACCAACAGGCTTTCAGACGGCCTCGGTGGTGAAAAGGCCGTCTGAAACATTGGATTTGATACGGGCAGCTAAATGACGGGCTTGCAAATGGCAGGCAAAATAAATAATTCGGCACAATAATCAGGCCGTCTGAACCACACAAAGGAGAAACCATGATTTACGGAATCGGCACCGACATTGTTGACGTAAAACGGATTGAAAAACTGTATAAAAAATACGGCCAAACCTTCGCCGAGCGCATTCTCAGCCCGTTGGAAATGCACGACTGGCCGGGTGTCGGCCGTCCGGTGAAGCTGTTGGCCAAACGCTTTGCCGCCAAAGAAGCCTTCGCCAAAGCCGTCGGCACCGGCCTGCGCGCGCCGGTAACGTTTCATGCCGTCAGCGTTGGTCACGATGAGTTGGGCAAGCCCGAAATCATCTGCGCACCCGAGCTGCAAAAGTGGCTCGACAAACAAGGCATCACGGCGCTGCACTTGAGCATGAGCGATGAAGAAGATACGGTGGTGGCGTTTGTGGTGGCGGAGCGTTGAGGCCGTCTGAAGCCTGAAACGTTTGAGTGTAGGGGAGGATTGTATATCCCCACCCGCGCTATCGAAAAATCTGCAAAATACAACACACGCCGTCTGAAAAAGTAGGCCGTAGCGTGAGCTCTGCCCACGAAAACTTGGCGGACGCAGCAGGCCGAGGCCTTTGTAAAATACATTTTTTCCTGAAAATAGCCAATAAACCCGTCATTAGCTGCGCAAGTCCGCTACGCTACCCCGGCGCAGGCCGGAATCCATTTGTCAAGATTCAGGAATTTGATTTTAAAATAGTTTTTTGTGAAGCATGGATTCCGGCCTGCGCCGGAATGACGAAGTTTGGTCGCTTTGTGATGTTGCAATAGCAATTTTGCAAAGGTTTCAGGCCGTCTGAAGCACAAAAAAGAGTTGATATAAATGATACAAGACTCCCGCCCGTTAATTCGCGTGGTCGCCGGCGTGGTGCTCAACCGCGACGGCGATTACCTGCTCAGTTCGCGCCCCGAAGGCAAGCCTTATGCGGGTTATTGGGAATTTGCGGGCGGCAAGGTGGAGCCGTCTGAAAGCGAATTGGCTGCGCTCAAACGCGAATTTGCCGAAGAATTGGGTATCACCATCCATCACGCAACGTCGTGGCTGACCAAAATCCATGCCTACGAGCATGCGCATGTACACCTGCGTTTTTTCCGTGTGGCCGCCGATGATTGGTCGGGCGAGTTGCAGGCGAAAGAGGGGCAGCAGTGGTCGTGGCAGAAAGCAGGTGATTTCGATGTCGCGCCGATGTTGCCTGCCAACGGGCCGGTATTGGCGGCGCTGGCGGTGCCGACGGTATTGTTTGGCCGTCTGAATACGGGTTTGCGTGGCGAAAACCGCATGGGCGAATACCGCGTGGTGCCGTTTGCGGCAGCCGAACCACAGCATGAAAATGTGTGGATTGAGGAAACCGAATTGGCGCGGTGCGGTAAACTGCCCGAGGCGAGAAGTGTGTGGGCGGTGATTGACGATGCGGCGCAATGGTCGCGCGTGCAGGATGCCGATGTGGTGTTGTGGCGGGTGGCCGATGATGCGGCGGCGGAAGCGGTGTTGGCGCTGTTGGCGCAAGGCGTGTCGCTGCCGTTGGCGGTGGCTGCCGATGCGGCTTTGCTGCACCGTTTTGCCGCGCGTTGGCGTGCGGCGGGGGTGCATGCGCTGATTGCGGATGATGAAACGGCGCAAGTGTAAGAGCGCCTCGGATAGGGTAACGTTGAAAACAACGTCCGCTAAAGGCCGTCTGAAACTGAACCTGCGGTTCAGACTGGGCACCCGCCTGCGCGGGTGCGACAGTTTTATAGCCTTTTAAATTGAAAACAGTACATCGTCAAACTCGCTAGCCGTACTGTCTGTACTGTCTTCGCTCGTTTTCCTTGTCCTGTTTCCAATTTATTTGACTATATCACCGTTTTCAGCGTCGCTCCTGCGCAGGCAGGAGCCCAGTCTGAAGCACTGCTTTAGTTGTCTGAGCAGCTGAAGTAATGATGAATTTAAAAATAGAACAGGCAAAGCAATGCCGCTGCCTATGCGAGGCAGTAAAGGCCGTCTGAAAGGCAAAAAAATGACACGAAATAAAAAGCTGCTGATTGCGCTGTTGCTGCTGGCATTTGCGGCGGTGAAAGTGGTGTCGCTGCTGTGGTGGCAAAACCAGCAGTCTGCGCTGACGGTGTTGGATGAGGCGCAATGCAATGTGCACCAAGGCTGCGTGCTGCCCGACGGTGTGCAGTTGAAATTCAGCGACGAAGTGTATGCCAAAGCGCCGTTTGATATCGAGTTGCGCGGCGTCGATGCGGCGGTGCAGGAAGTGTTTGTGAGCTTTACCATGAAAGATATGGATATGGGCTTCAACCGCTATAAATTGCTGCGCCAAGCCGACGGCCGTTGGGCGGCGGCGCAAATCCGCCTGCCCGTGTGCGTGCAAAACCGCCATGATTATCTGGCCGAAATCCACATCGGTGAGCAGGCGTATCAGGTGGCGTTTACCGCCAAATAAGCCCGACAGGCCGTCTGAAAACGTTTTCAGACGGCCTGAATCGCTATACAATGCCAAAATCCATTCCCTAAGGAGCATCAAATCATGATCGGTAAAAAAATCTTTGAAGAAGTGTCGGCCAAATTGAGCGAAACCATTGCCAACAGCCCGGCGAAAGATGTGGAAAAAAATGTCAAAGCCATGCTCGGCAGCGCGTTCAACCGCATGGATTTGGTTACCCGCGAAGAATTCGACATCCAACAGCAGGTGTTGATTAAAACCCGTACCAAGCTGGCCGAGCTGGAAGCGCGTTTGGCCAAGCTGGAAGGCAACGGCGGCGAAGCGGTTGAAGCCGCACCTGCCAATCCCGACGAAGTGGAAACCGTGCCCGAGCAAAAAGACTGAGGCCGTCTGAACGCCTATGTCGTTAGCCGTGATTTACAGCCGCGCCCTGAGCGGCATGCAAGCGCCGTTGGTAGAAGTGGAAGCCCACTTGGCCAACGGCCTGCCTGCGTTCAACATCGTCGGCCTGCCCGACACCGAAGTGAAGGAAAGCCGCGACCGCGTGCGGGCGGCGATTATTCAGAGCGGCTTTGATTTTCCTGCCAAAAAAATCACCGTCAACCTCGCTCCCGCCGATTTGCCGAAAGAATCGGGGCGCTTCGATTTGCCGATTGCGCTGGGCGTGTTGGCGGCTTCCGGCCAGATTGCGCCCGACAAATTGGCGCAGTATGAATTTGCCGGCGAATTGGCGCTGTCGGGCGCGTTGCGCCCCGTGCGCGGCGCATTGGCAATGGCGTGGCAGGGGATGCAGGCGGGCAGGGCGTTCGTGTTGCCGCAAAACAATGCCGAACAGGCGGCGCTGATGCAGGGCATTGCCGTGTTCGGCGCACAAAGTTTGGCGCAGGTGGCGGCGCACCTCAACGGCATCGAGCCGCTGGCGCAAACCGTGCCTGCCATTGAAATCAGGCCGTCTGAAAGCGGAACGCTGCCCGATTTGCAGGATGTCAAAGGCCAGCACACCGCGCGTTTGGCTTTGGAAATCGCCGCAGCGGGCGGCCACAGCCTGCTGATGATGGGGCCGCCGGGCACGGGCAAGTCGATGTTGGCGCAGCGGCTGCCGGGCATTCTGCCGCCGTTGAGCAATGACGAATTGATTGCGGTGTGGGCGCTGCGTTCGCTGCTACCGCAACATCAGCAGGATTTGAGCCATAGCCGCCCGTTCCGTTCTCCGCACCACAGCGCCAGCGCGGCGGCGATGGTGGGCGGCGGCTCCGACCCGCGCCCGGGCGAGATTTCGTTGGCGCACAACGGCGTGCTGTTTCTCGACGAATTGCCCGAATTCGACCGCAAGGTGTTGGAAGTGTTGCGCGAGCCGCTGGAAAACGGCGAAATCCACATTTCCCGCGCCGCGCGGCAGGCGGTGTATCCGGCCAAGTTTCAATTGGTGGCGGCGATGAACCCCTGCCCGTGCGGCTACCTCGGCCATCCGCACAAACCCTGCCGCTGCACGCCCGAAAGCATCGCCCGTTACCGCAGCAAAATTTCCGGCCCGCTGCTCGACCGCATCGATTTGACCATCGAAGTGCCCAGCCTCTCCGCCGCCGAACTGATGCAGCAGGAAGCAGGGGAAAGCAGCGCCGATGTGTTGGCGCGGGTGAACGCGGCGCGGCAGACCCAATATGCGCGCCAAGGCAAAGTCAACGCGGCTTTGAGCGTGACGGAACTCGATGACAGCGCAATGGTCAGTAAAGAGGCCAAACAGGCGCTGGGCGAATTGCTGGAAAAATTATCGCTCTCCGCCCGCAGCTTCCACCGCATCATGCGCGTGGCGCGCACGCTGGCGGATTTGGCGGGCGACGAAACGGTCGGGCGCACGCATGTGTTACGCGCGGTAAGTTTCCGTCGGGCTTTGTAAGGGCTTTTGCCCAAAGCATGAGATATTGCTAAAATGCGCTGCTGATACATCGGGCGCAAACGCAGCTTCGGCCTGAAAAAATGAATAGAGATAAGGTGTTTTATGAACGCAAAAAAACAATATGGTAAAGGCCTTTCCGGCTTTGTGTTGGGCTTGTTGCTGGCCACGTTGGTAATTGCCGGGGTGCTGTTTTTCCTGAACCAGAGCAATAAAAAGGCTTTCAAGGAAGAAGTGCAGAAAGAGCTGCCGCCGCCGCCCGAAGTGCTCACGCCGAAAGACAGTCTGCCTGCTTCTGTGCCGCAGTTGCCTGCCAGCGGTGAAGAAGGATATGCGTCTTCCGATGTATTGGGCGATTTTATTGAAGATCAGCAGGCATCCGAAGCCGTAAGCACGCCGCCTGAAGAGGTTGCCCCGGTAACGCCGCCTGCCCGCCCGGCGGCCACACCGCGCACCGAACAGCCGCGTGCCGAACGCCCGGCGAAACCGGCCGCCAAGCCTGCCGAGAAAAAAGCCGAACCGGCCAAACCGGCTGCCAAACCGACTCCCGAGCAGATTTTGAACAGCGGCAGCATTGAAAAAGCCCGCAAAGAAGCGCAAGCCGAAAAAGCGAAGCAACCGGCCAAAGCAGCCGACAGCGGCAGCCGCCTGGTGGTGCAGATGGGTTCGTTTGCCGACCGTCAGAGCGCCGAAGCCCACCGCGCCAAAGTGGCCATGATGGGTGTGACTTCCAGCGTGAGCGAAGCCACGGTCAACGGTAAAAAAGTCTACCGCGTACAAAGCGGCCGTTTGAGCAAAGCAGAAGCCGACAACGCCCGTAAAACCTTGCAGCAAAACGGTGTCGACAGCTTCACCCGTTCGGCTAAATAAGTAGGGGCGGCGCGATGGTCTTTCAAATTCTGGCGCTCGACCATGTTGTGCTGCGCATTCGTGACCGCCAAACCATGCTGGATTTTTATTGTAATGTATTGGGTTGCACGCTGGAGCGGGAGTTGACCGATCTGGGGCTGATTCAGCTGCGTGCAGGTCGTTCGATTATCGACTTGGCGCCCATCGACCAACCCTTGGGGCAGGCGCGCCCGGGTGCGCCTTTGCCTGAACATGCCAATCTCGAACATTTTTGTCTGCGTATTGAGCCGTTTGATGAAGCGGCGTTGGCGGCGCATCTGCAAAAACACGGGTTGGCTATGGAAGAACCAGCCGTGCGTTATGGCGGCGACGGCTTCGGGCGCTCGTTTTTCATTACCGATCCCGAGGGCAACATTGTTGAATTGAAAGGTGCGCCGGAAAGGCCGCCGTTGCAGGGCGCGCAGGCTGCATCTGATTGCTGACGGCGTGCGAAACCGCATCTTTGCCTGAAACCGTAGAGGCCGTCTGAAAGCCCTGTCGAAAAAACGAACCGCATTTATTTAAAGGAAAAAACATGAAATTGAAACCCATGCTGTTGGCCGCTACCGTTGCTTTCGGCTTTGCCGCACAAACCTACGCCGCGCCGGTGGAAGGCCAGGATTACACCGTGTTGCCGAAACCGATTCAGCAAACGCAGGCCGATAAAGTGGAAGTGTTGGAATTTTTCGGCTACTTCTGCGTGCATTGCTACCATCTTGACCCGGTATTGCTGAAACATGCCAAAACCTTCCCCGCCGATACTTATCTGCGCACCGAACACGTGGTGTGGCAGCCGGAAATGCTCGGCTTGGCACGCGTGGCAGCGGCAGTTAACCAGTCAGGCTTGAAATATCAGGCCAACGGTGCGGTGTTTAACGCGGTGTATGAGCAAAAAATCAACTTGGCCGATCCGGCAACCTTCAAGCAGTGGGCGGAGAGCCAAAAAAGTTTTGACGGTAAAAAACTGATTGCGGCCTATGATTCGTTCAGCAACCAAGCGCAGGCCAAAAAAATGGAAGAGCTGACCAACACTTACCAAATCAGTGGCACGCCGACTGTGATTGTGGGCGGCAAATATCAGGTGAAATTCACCGGCGATTGGAACGCAGGCATGAAAACCATCGACGGCTTGGTAGAAAAAGTGCGCGGTGAGCGGGGCATGAAAGCACCTGCAGCCAAAGCGGCCTCTACGCTGAAAAGTAAAGGCGCTTCGATTGCCAAATCGGCCAATCAATAAGCGCTAAACAGATTTCAGGCAGCCCGCCGGGCTGCCTGAAACTTTTTATGACGGTTAAGGCCGTCTGAAAAATATTTTTACCGCTGGATAATTTCTTCAGCTTGTTTTAAGCCTGTCGGGCTATGATGCGGTTTTGCAGGCAACGGCTGCTCAAAGCAGCCTGATGCATCTTGGCAGGTTATAGCGCATTATAGTGGATTAGATTTGAACCAGTACAGCGTTGGCTCGCCTTGCCGTACTAG